>JANYGC010000006.1 GCA_025359425.1 Sphingomonadaceae bacterium | reverse complement strand
GCTGGCGGATGTACTTGGCATTGTGGCTCATCAATCGGTGCCGCTTGCCAACCGCACCGTGCTTGATCTTGCCGGTGGCGGTGAGCTTGAAGCGCTTTTTGACGCCGCTCTTCGTCTTGAGCTTGGGCATTTTCGTCTCCTAGACTGGGACACGCTGGATCGGCCCTGGCAGCCCTAATTAGCCAGGCAGACCCTGAAACACGCATCAGTGAAGCGCGCGCCCCTAACGGGGAACGATCCGATTGGCAAGACCCAACGCCAAAGCCGGCCCTCGCTGATCGACGAAGTGGCGGGCCAGAGCTCTTGCCAAGTTTAATCGCACGATTAAAACGCTGCCAAAGGGAGAGATTCGCGCCATGTCTATGTTGTACGACGAGGGCCAGCAGGCCATCGCCACCGAAAGCCGCCGCGTGCTCGATGCGCGGATGGACAAGGGCCGGTTGCTCGCGCTGCTCGAGCAGGTCGGTGGGATCGATCAACCGTTCTGGGACACCGCAGTCGAGCAAGGCTGGACCGCGCTGGCGCTGCCCGAAGAGCACGGCGGGCTTGGCCTCGGGCTGACCGAACTGGGCTTGGTGGCACAAGCGGCTGGTGCCGCGACCTCGGGCGCACCGTTCCTGACGGTGGGTTATGGCGCGGCGCAGGCGCTGCTGGCTGCCGGACACACCGGTGATCTTGCCGCGCTGGCCGGGGGCGAGAAGCTCGCCACCGTCGCCTTCGCTGAGGGCAGCGCTCCGCTCCCGGCCAAGTCGGTGGTGAGTTTTGCTGATGGCAAGCTTAATGGAACCAAGCCGGCGGTGATCGGCGGGCTCAAGGCCGACCTCGCGGTGGTGCTGGCGAGCACCAACGGTACGCCGGTCTTGGTCGCCGCCGACCTGACCGATGTGACGCGCACTGCGGTCCCCAGCTTCGACAACTCCCGGCTCTACGCCGATCTGGTTTTTAACGGCACTCCAGCGGTCCAACTGGCCGAAGGCGCCGCCGCGCTTGGCCTGGCCCGGGACGTGCTCGCCCGCATGGCCGTGGTCACCGCGCATGAGCAGGTCGGCGGGGCTGAGGCCTTGCTGAACATTGCGCGCGACTATGCGCTGACCCGCAAAGCGTTCGGCCAACCGATCGGCGCGTTTCAGTCGATCAAGCACCGCATTGCCGAGCTTTACGGACTGATCGAAGTGGCCCGCGCCAACTGCATCCACGCTGCTGCGAGCGAAGGCACGGAAGAATTCCTGATCGCTGCCGCCGACGCGCGGCTCTCGGCAACCGAAGCCTATGACACCGCCTCGCGTGACTGCGTGCAGATCCACGGCGGCATCGGGGTAACCTGGGACCAGGGCCTCCACCTTCACATGCGCCGCGCGCGCAGTTTGGGGATCGAGCAGGGCAACCTGCTGTTCTGGGAAGACCTGTTGGTCGATCAACTTGCGGGAGAGGCAGCATGAGCGAGCTCGAAACCTATCGCCAAACGGCGCGCGCCTTTCTGAACGCCATGGCCCCCAAGTATGCCCGGCCGGCGCGGCAAGGCAACACCGTCGAACAAGACCTCGCGCTCGGCCGCGAATATATGGCGGCGCGCTATGATGCCGGATTTGCCGGGATCAACTGGTCGCCCGAATTTGGCGGGCAGGGGCTGAGCAACCTCCACAAGATCGCCTTCGATGCCGAGGAAATGCGCTACGGCATGCCGGTCGGCTTCTTCGGGATTTCACTGGGTATGCCGGTGCCGATGATGATCCATTACGGGCAGGACCGCGAGTTCGTGAAGGAACGCGTGACCAAGGCGCTGCGCGGCGAGGAAATCTGGTGCCAGCTGTTCTCCGAACCTTCGGGCGGGTCCGATCTTGCAGCGCTGCGCACCAAGGTCGAACCCGATGGTAACGGCTGGCGGATGAACGGCCAGAAGGTCTGGACCAGCTGGGCCCAGTACGCGGATTACGGCGTGATCGTCACCCGCAGCGATCCCACCGTCGCCAAGCACAAGGGGCTGACCTATTTCTGGGTCGATATGAAGGCTGCGGGGGTCGAAGTCCGCCCGATCAAGCTGGCCGGCGGGGATAGCCACGTCAACGAAGTGTTTTTTGACGATGTCCGGCTGGAAGACAACCAGCGCATGGGCGAGGTTGGCGGGGGCTTTGGCCTCGCGCTGCACACGCTGATGATCGAACGCTACATCGCCACCGACAGCGCCGGGTTTGGGCCGCATCTGGATCTCTTCGTCAAACTCGCCAAGGAGACCCAGCTGAACGGCCGCCCGGCGATTGAAGATGGCCGGATCCGCTCGGCGATCGCGCGCAACCACGCGATGCGCGCCGGGCTCGATTCGATCACCCAGCGGGCCATGTTGATGATGCAGGCCGGGATGCAGCCGGGGCCCGAAGGCTCACTGCAAAAGCTGGTCGCGGTGCGCAGCCGGCAGAAGCTGTCCGAACTGGCGCTCGATCTGCAAGGCACCGCGGCGCTGCCATTCGATCAGCACGCCTATGTCAAAGAAGACTGGGGCACCAGCTGGCTCAACGCGCCGACCGGACGAATCGCCGGGGGATCGGACGAAGTGCTGCTCAACACCATCGCCGAAAAGGTGCTGGGCCTGCCGCAGGACTACCGCCCCGACAAGGGCATCCCGTTTAACCAGATCCCCGCTTAGAGGAGCGGGCTCGCCCCCACCTGCATTCCGTCATCCCGGCGAAGGCCGGGACCCAGCGCGAAAATAATGTCGCCGCACTGCGGCGTCGTTTGTTTGCTCGGTCTGGGTCCCGGCCTTCGCCGGGATGACGATCGGCATGCTATTTTGATAGCAACCCCAGCACCCGCTCCGCCCATTCGGGCCGGCAGATCAGCAGATCGGGCATGTAGGTATCGCGCTGGTTGTAGACCAAGGGCGAGCCATCCAGCCGCGAGCAATGCAGTCCATGCGCCTGCGCCACGGCGACGGGCGCGCAACTGTCCCATTCGTATTGCCCGCCCGAATGCAGATAGATGTCGGCTTGTCCAAGCACTACGGCCATCGCCTTGGCCCCGGCGCTGCCCATCGGGATCAGTTCGCCGCCAAGCGCTTCAGCGACTGCGAGAGCCTCAGCGGCGGGGCGGGTGCGGCTGACCACCAGTCGCGGCTTGTCCTGCGCATGCGGCACCGCGGCTGTCTGGTCGCTGCGCAACACCGGGCTGCCATCGAACCCGGGCAACGCCACCGCGCCCACGACAGGCTTGCCGTTCACCGCCAGCGCAACGTGGACCGCCCAGTCGCTGCGCCCTTCGCCATATTCGCGGGTCCCGTCGAGCGGATCGACAATCCACACCCGCGCGTGTTCGAGCCGCGCAGGGTTGTCCTTCTCCTCTTCGGACAGCAGCCCGTCGTGAGGGCGAGCGGTGCGCAGCGCGTGGCAAATCAGCGCATTGGCGGCGTGGTCGCCAGCATCGCCCAGCGCCTTGCCGGTGCGGTCGCCATAGGCACGCAGATCGGCGAGCAGTGCGCCTGCCTCACTTGCCAGCTGCGCAGCCAGCGCCGCATCGCTCAAATCGTGGGCATCCATGCTTCGCTCCGTGCGCCAAGGATATGGTCGACGATCCGTTCAGCTGCGGCTTCCGGGCTTTCGCTGGTCGTATCGACCCGCAGCTCGGGGCGCACCGGCACTTCGTATGGACTGTCGATCCCGGTGAAGTTTTTGAGGTCGCCGGCGCGGGCCTTTTTGTAGAGCCCCTTCACATCGCGGCGTTCGGCTTCGGCCAAGGGCGTGTCGATGAAGATCTCGATGAATTCGCCCAGCGGCAGCATCGCGCGGACCATGTCGCGCTCGGCCGCGAACGGACTGATGAACGCGGTTAGCACGATCAGCCCCGCATCGCTCATCAGCTTGGTCACTTCGCCCACCCGGCGGATGTTCTCGATCCGGTCGGTCTCGGTAAAGCCCAGGTCCTTGTTGAGTCCGTGGCGGACATTGTCACCATCGAGCAGGAAGGTGTGATGGCCGAGCGCATGGAGGCGCTTCTCGACCAGGTTGGCGATGGTCGATTTGCCCGAGCCCGACAGCCCGGTGAACCACAGCACAGCGGGCTGTTGGTGCTTCATCGCCGCATGCGCCTCGCGGCTGACATCGAGCGCTTGCCAGTGGACATTCTGCGCGCGGCGCAGGCTGAAATTTATGAGGCCGGCCGCGACGGTCGCATTGGTCAGCTTGTCGATCAGGATGAACCCGCCGAGCGGGCGGCTTTGCGCGTAGGGTTCAAACACGATCGGCTTGTCGGTGGTCAATTCGACCACGCCAATCGCGTTGAGTTCGAGCGTCTTGACCGCCAGGTGTTCGAGCGTGTTGACGTTGATGGCGTATTTGGGCGGCTGTACCGTCGCCGAGACCGACTGCGTGGCCAGCTTGAGCCAATAGCCGCGTCCCGGGATCAGCGCCTCGTCGCTCATCCACACCAGGCTGGCTTCGAACTGATCGGCAACTTCGGGCGGGGCGGCGGCGGCCGCGATCACGTTGCCGCGCGAACAATCGACCTCATCGGCCAGGCACAGCGTCACCGATTGGCCCGCCTGCGCTTCGTCCAGATCACCATCAAGCGTTACGATCCGGCTGATCGTGCTGGTGGTCCCGGCGGGCAGTACCCGCACCGCGTCGCCCGGCTTCACTGTCCCGCTGGCGATCAGTCCGGCGAACCCGCGGAAATCGAGGTTGGGGCGGTTGACCCATTGCACCGGCATGCGGAAGTCCTGTCCGGCCTCACGCGTGCCATCGACTTCGACAGCTTCGAGGTGCTCGATCAGGGTCGGTCCCGAATACCACCGGGTGTGCGGCGACAGGCTGGTGATGTTATCGCCCTTGAAGCCAGATATCGGGATCGCGGTGAATTCGGAAATACCGATGGCTTGCGCGAAATTGGCATAGTCGGCGACGATGGTGTCAAACACCGCCTGGTCGTAGCCGACGAGGTCGAGCTTGTTCACCGCCAGCACCAGATGGCGGATACCGAGCAAGTGGCACAAGTAGGTATGCCGCCGGGTCTGGACCAGCACGCCCTTGCGCGCATCGATCAGGATTACCGCCGCGTCCGCGCTCGACGCGCCGGTCACCATGTTGCGGGTGTATTGTTCGTGCCCCGGGCAATCGGCGACGATGAATTTGCGCTTTTCGGTGTTGAAGAAGCGGTAGGCAACGTCGATCGTGATGCCCTGCTCGCGTTCGGCGGTGAGCCCGTCGACCAGCAGCGCGAAATCGATCTCCGCCCCCTGCGTGCCCGACACCTTGCTGGCGTCTTCCAGCGCAGCGAGCTGGTCTTCGAAGATCATTTTCGAATCGTAGAGCAGCCGCCCGATCAGCGTGGACTTGCCGTCATCGACGCTGCCGCAGGTGATGAAGCGCAGCATGTCCTTGTGCTGATGCTGCGCGAGGTAAGCGTCGATATCCTCGGCGATCAGGGCGTCGGTGATGTAGGTTTCAGACATCGCGAACCTCCGCCGGGATGACGATACGCGAACCCATCAAAAATACCCCTGCTGTTTCTTGAGCTCCATCCCCGCGCCGCCGGCATCCTTGTCGATGGCCCGGCCTTGCCGTTCGGAGGTGGTGGTGAGCAGGGTTTCCTGAATCACTTCGGACAGCGTCGCGGCAGTGCTTTCGACCGCGCCGGTCAGCGGATAGCAGCCGAGCGTACGGAACCGGATCGAGCGCATTTGCGGCACTTCGCCCGCTGCCAGCGGGAAGCGCTCATCGTCAACCATCAGCAGCATCCCGTCGCGCTCCACAGTTGGGCGCGGGGCGGCGAAATAAAGCGGCACGATCGGGATGCTTTCAAGCTGGATGTACTGCCACACGTCGAGCTCGGTCCAGTTGCTGATCGGGAAGACCCGAATGCTCTCGCCGCCATTGGCGGTCCGGGGGTGCTTGCGCGCGTTGTAAACATTCCACAGCTCGGGGCGCTGGTTTTTTGGGTCCCAGCCGTGGCTGGCGGTGCGGAACGAAAAAATCCGCTCCTTGGCCCGGCTCTTTTCCTCGTCGCGCCGTGCGCCGCCGAAGGCCGCATCGAACTGCCACTTGTCGAGCGCCTGCTTGAGTCCTTCGGTCTTCCACATGTCGGTATGGAGCGCGCCGTGATCGAACGGATTGATCCCGCGCGCCTTGGCCTCGGGGTTTTGATAGACCAGCAGCTCCATCCCGCTGTCGGCCGCCATCTGATTGCGCAGCTGGTACATCGCCTGGAATTTCCAGGTGGTATCGACGTGGAGCAGCGGGAACGGTGGCGGGCTGGGATAGAACGCCTTGCGCGCCAGGTGCAGCATCACCGCGCTGTCTTTGCCGACCGAATAGAGCATCACCGGACGCTCCGCCTCGGCCACCACTTCGCGCATGATGTGGATCGCTTCGGCTTCGAGCCGTTGGAGGTGAGTGAGGCTTGTGGTCATCGTGTCCCGTGAGGGCCCGCTACCCGTTGCCGGGGCCCGTGCCAAACGCAGTAATTCCATGCGCGCGCCAAGCAAGCCTATTGCACCGCTAACCCCGCGCTATCGAGGTCTTGATCTTTGCGCGCGAAGGCTGGAAGGACATCGTTATGTACCAGCTGCTGACCGGCCTCAAAGTCATCGAGGTTTCCTCGTTCGTCGCCTCGCCCACCGCCGGGTTGTATCTGGCGCAATTGGGGGCCGAAGTGATCCGGGTCGATCACACGGCTGGCGGGCTCGACTACGACCGCGCACTGCTGACCGCCGAAGGCCGCAGCCTCGCGTGGGAGAACCTCAACCGCGCCAAGAAGAGCGTCGCCATCGATCTGACCAGCAAGGAAGGCCGCGCCATGTTGGTCGAGCTGGTGCGCCAGACCGGCGTGCTGATTACCAACCTGCCGGTCGATTCTTTCCTTAGCCACGGGGCGATTGCGGCAGAATGTCCCGAACTGGTTTCGGTGCGGATCATGGGTTGGCACGACGGGCGCCAGGCAATGGACTTCACCGTCAATGCGGCCAGCGGTTATCCGCTGATGACCGGCCCGGCGGATTGGGCTGCGGACACCGCCACGCCGATCAACCAGGTCCTGCCGGCATGGGATTTCATCACCGGGGCTTATTGCGCCTTCGCCTTGCTCGCCGGGCTGCGCCACCGCGACGCGACCGGGCAGGGGATCGAGCTGCGCGTGCCCTTGGGCGATGTCGCGATCGGCACCGCGGCGAACAGCGGTGCGATGGCCGAAATGCTCTATCGCGGCGGCGACCGCGAGCGGCTCGGCAACGCGATCTGGGGTGCATTGGGCCGCGATTTCACCAGCCGCGACGGAACGCGCTTCATGGTCGCTGCGCTGACCGCCAAGCAATGGAACGCGTTGATTGCAGCGATGGAAGTGAGTGACCAGATCGCCGCGCTCGAACAATCGAGCGGGCTGAGCTTCGCCACCAGCGATGCCAACCGCTTTGCCCAGCGTGACCGGATCTTTGCAATTCTGCAGGGCGCTGCAGGACAGCTTGACTATGCCGATCTGGCACAGCGGCTAAGCGCCGCCGGGGCGACCTTCGAACACTACCGGACGATGTATGAAATGGCGCAGGACCCGCAACTGGTCGGCAACAATCCCCTGTTCGGCCCGTCGCCTGCCAACCCCAGCGGATTTGCGTATCCTGCCACCCGCTCATTCGTGAACGTGCCGGAGATGACAGTCGGCGATCCCAAGCCTGCGCCGTATCTGGGCGAGCATAGCGCGCAAGTGCTGAGCGACGTGCTCGGGCTCGATGCGGTCCAGATTTCAACGATGATCGGGAGCGGCCTGGTGGCGAGCAGCGATCAGCACAAGAAATAAACTCCAAGCCCCGTTGGATAAAAGGGAAATGACGAGATGACTAAACTTCGTCGCGCCGCGATTGTCGCCCCGATCCGAACTCCTGTTGGGAAATTCGGCGGGGCACTGGCCTCGGTCACGGCCGGGGAACTCGGCGGCGTAATCCTCAAGGCCTTGATGGAGCGCACCGGGATCGATCCCGCGCGGGTTGACGATGTGGTGTTCAGCCAGGGCTACGGCAACGGCGAGGCACCCTGCATCGGGCACTGGTCATGGCTTGCGGCTGGCCTGCCGATCGAAGTGCCGGGCTACCAGCTGGACCGGCGTTGCGGCTCTGGCCTGCAGGCGGTGGTCAACGCCGCGATGATGGTCCAGACCGGGATGAGCGACGTGGTGGTGGCGGGCGGGTGCGAAAGCATGTCGAACGTCGAGCATTATTCCACCGACATTCGCAAGGGTGTGCGCGCGGGCAATCTGACGCTCCACGACCGGCTCACCCGCGGCCGCGTGATGAGCCAGCCGGCCGAACGCTTCGGGGTCATTTCCGGGATGATCGAAACCGCCGAGAACCTCGCCAAAGACTGGGATATCGGCCGCGAGGCCTGCGATATGTATGCCGCACGCAGCCACCAGCGCGCCGCTGCGGCCTGGGCGGCGGGCAAGTTCGACGACGAGTTGGTGCCGGTAACGATCCCGCAGAAAAAGGGCGACGCGATCGTGTTCGCGCACGATGAAGGCTACCGCGCCGATGCGACCTTGGAGAGCCTGGGCAAGCTGCGCCCGCTCGAAGGCGGGGTGGTCACCGCGGGCAACGCCAGCCAGCAGAACGATGCCGCCGCCGCCTGCCTGGTGGTCGCCGAGGACAAGCTCGAGGAATTGGGGCTTGAACCCATTGCGTGGTTCCATTCGTGGGCCGCCGCCGGGGTCGATCCCAGCCGGATGGGCTATGGCCCGGTTCCGGCCACCGCGCGGCTGTTCGCGCGCAACGGCCTGACGATGGCCGACATGGACCTGATCGAGCTCAATGAGGCTTTCGCGCCGCAAGTGCTCGCCTGCCTCAAGGGCTGGGGCTGGGCCGACGATGACAGCCGCCACGACATGCTCAACGTCAACGGCTCGGGCATTTCGCTCGGCCACCCGATTGGCGCGACCGGCGGCCGCATTCTCGCCAACCTGACCCGCGAACTGCACCGGCGCGGCGGCAAGTATGGCCTCGAGACGATGTGCATCGGCGGCGGACAGGGGATTGCTGCGGTGTTCGAGCGGGCAGTATGACCCAGAGCGACGACATCGCCGAAATTCGCCGCTCGGTGCAGGCGCTCTGCGCTGAATTTCCCGGCGAATACTGGCGCGAGAAAGACCGCGAACGGGCCTATCCGGGCGAGTTTGTCGATGCACTGACCAAAGCCGGGTTCCTCGCCGCGCTGATTCCCGAGGAATTTGGCGGCTCGGGGCTCAAGCTTGATGCCGCTGCGGTGATCATGGAGGAAATCCAGTCGTCGGGCTGCAACGGCGCCAGCGCGCACGCTCAAATGTATATCATGAACACGCTGCTGCGTTACGGTTCACCCGAGCAGAAAGCGGCCTATTTGCCGAAGATCGCCGCTGGCTCGCTGCGCTTGCAGGCCTTCGGGGTGTCCGAGCCGACCAGCGGCACCGATACGCTGAGCCTGCGTACCGTCGCAGTCAGGGATGGCGATCAATACATCATCAACGGCCAGAAGATCTGGACCAGCCGCGCCGAGCACTCGGACCTGATGCTGCTGCTCGCGCGCACCACCCCGCGCGAGCAGGCCGCGAGCAAAACCGAAGGCCTGTCGATCTTCCTCGTTGATATGCGCGCGGCGAGCGGCGCTAAGTCTGAAGGAGGTGGAGGCCTGACCATCAAGCCAATCCGCACGATGATGAACCATTCGACCACCGAGGTGTTCTTCGACGACCTGCGCATCCCTGCCTCGAGCCTGATCGGCGAGGAAGGCAAGGGCTTTCGCTACATCCTGTCGGGGATGAACGCCGAACGGATCCTGATCGCGGCGGAATGCGTCGGCGATGCCAAGTGGTTCATCGAGAAAGCCACCGCATACGCCAAGGATCGCAGCGTCTTCGCCCGGCCGATCGGGCAGAACCAGGGCGTCCAGTTCCCGATCGCGCGGTGCTATGCGCAGATGCGCGCGGCCGAACTGATGGTGCATCACGCCGCGCAAGTTTACGATGCCGGCGGCAACCCGGGGGCCGAGGCCAACATGGCCAAATTGCTTGCCTCCGAGGCGAGCTGGGCCGCCGCCGACATGTGCGTGCAGACCTTTGGCGGGTTCGGCTTTGCCGAGGAATACGATGTCGAACGCAAGTTCCGCGAAGCCAGACTTTATACTGTCGCGCCGATCAGCACGAACCTGATTTTGAGCTATCTGGCCGAGCACGTGCTGGGGCTGCCGCGGTCATATTAAAGCGGGCATTTGCACCCGGATTTAGCCGGCCGGGTCGATAGACAAGCCCTGCTGATTGCGTGACACTCGGCCCCGATATCGACTCGCGGGAGGGGCACGTGAAGGCTGGCTGGAATTGGGTGCTGCCCGCGCTGTTGCTGCTGCCGCTCGCTGCGCGGGGCGATGCTCCGCCCCAAGTCGTGCTCGCCACCCCGGGAACTGCGGGCGCGAGCAGCGGCGCGGTTGACCGCTACACCTTGCGGTTTTCCGAAGCGATGGTGCCCTTGGGCGATCCGCGCGCCAAGCCTGCTGCAACCAGCGACTGTCCCGGCACACAAACCAGCCGCTGGGCCGACCAGCAAACTTTTGTGATCGAGTTCGCCCGGCCGCTCCCCGGCGGCGTGACCTGCACGGTCAAGCTGCGTCCCGGCCTTGCCACGCTGCGCGGCGGGCGCATCCAGGGCAAGAGCACCTTCGCGATCGACACCGGCGGGCCCGCGATTCTGGCGGTGCTCGCACCCGGCGCGAACGGGGACGAGATCGACGAGGATCAGGTCTTCCTCGTCGCCACCAGTGTTCCGGCAAGCCCGGCCTCGGTCGCGGCCCGCGCGAGCTGCGCGGTCGACGGGATCGGCGAGGCGGCAGCCGTTGACGTGCTGCCCAATTCCGTAGTCGATCAAGCTCTCGACGGGCTGGGGCAAACCGACTGGCGCCGCACCGGTTTCTTCAACGAAGCCCAGATCGCGGACGAATTACCCAGCGATCCGGCGGCACGGCGCACTGCGTTGCGTACAGTGTTGGCGCTCAAATGCCGCCGCCCGCTGCCGCCCAAGCACGATATGTCGCTGGTCTGGCCTGCGACCATTGTCAGCGATACGGGCAAACCAGTGGGCCGCGACCAGCGCTTCGATTTCACGGTGCGGCAGGCGTTTGCCGCCAATTTCGAATGCAGCCGGGTCAACGGCAAGGCCGCGTGCAACCCGATTACCCCGGCGCATCTGCGCTTCACCGCGCCGCTCGACCGGAAAGTCGCGCTGGCGGTGCGCTTGCGCTTTGCCGACGGGACCGAGCGCGCGCCCACGCTGGACGATGACGACAAGCACAAAGGCGAGATCGCCGACCTGAACTTCGCAGGCGGCTTCCCGGTCGATTCCGCCGCGCAGATCGTGCTTCCCGCCGGGATCAAGGACCTGTCGGGCCGCACGCTCGTTAATGCCGCGCGCTATCCCCTCGCAATCCGCTTCGCCGCCGCGCCGCCGCTGGTCAAATTCGCCGCGAGCTTCGGGATTATCGAAGCAAGCGAAGGCGCGAGCCTGCCGGTGACAGTGCGCGCGGTCGAGCCCAAACTGGCGGGCAAGGCGGCCTCGATTGCCGGACAAAGCCAGAAAGTCGCCGACGACGATGCGCAGATCGCAGCGTGGCTGCGGCGGCTCGATAAGGCCGAAAACCGCGACTACACCTTCACCGAGCACAAAGACGGCACGACCACCGCGGTCAACCACACCCGCGACAAGCCGCTGCTGATGCCCGGCGGGCGCGCCATGCAGCTGGGCCTGCCGGGCAAAGGCAAGGACTTCGAAGTGGTCGGCATCCCGCTGGCGGGTCAAGGCTTCCATGTGGTCGAGCTCGCCAGTCCGGCGCTCGGTGCGGCGTTGCTCGGACGGCCGGCAACGCGCTATGTGGCGACCGGCGCCCTGGTCACCGACATGGCGGTACATTTCAAATGGGGCCGCGAAAGCTCACTGGTCTGGGTGACCTCGCTGGCCGATGCGGTGCCGGTGGCGGGCGCGGCGGTGCGCATTTCCAACGCCTGCGACGGCAAACTGCTGGCGTACGGCCAGACCGATGCCAACGGCCTGCTCTCGATCGGCAGCATTCTGCCCGAACCCAATCTGGGCGGCGGCTGCGACGAGAACCAGGACGCTCCGTTGATGGTCTCGGCGCGCGCGGGCGGTGACATGAGCTTCACCCTGTCGGACTGGGACAAGGGCATCTCACCCTACGATTTCGATATGTCGTTCGGATCGAGTGAGCAGCAGGATACCGTGCACACCGTGTTCGACCGCGAGCTGGTGCGGATTGGCGAGACGGTGCATTTCAAGCAGATCATGCGCCGCCCGGTCGGCGCTGGGTTTGCTTATCCCAAAGGCTTCACCGGCAAGCTGGTGCTGCGCCATGAAGGCAGCGATACCGAGTTTTCGCAAGCTGTGACAATCGGCGCTGGCGGGACCAGCGAAGGGACCTGGACCGTGCCGCAAGGCGCGCCGCTGGGCGATTACAGTCTGACTTTCGAAGTGGCCGACAAGACGATCTATACCGGCCAGTCGATCCGCGTCGACGAGTACAAATTGCCCAACATGCGCGCGACGATCAGCGGGCCCAAGGACGCGCTGATCCAGCCGGGCTCGGTCCCGCTGTCGCTGTTTGTCGGCTACCTGTCGGGCGGCGGTGCGGGCGGCCTGCCAGTGACTTTGCGCACCGATTATGCTGCCTGGTTTCCCGATCCGAAGGGCTGGGATCGGTTCACTTTCGGCGGCGAGGATGTGGCCGAGGGGACCAAGCCGCTCGACAGCTATCAGCAAGCCGCCGAGCCAACCCTGCCGTTCGCCGAAACCCTGCCCGCCACGCTCGGGCCGGACGGCACCGCCAAGACCGACATCGCGGTCGCTCAGCCGATCACCCGGCCGGTGACGCTCAGCGTCGAGATGGACTATCCCGATGCCAACGGCGAGACGATGACCGCCTCGCGCAGTATGACGTTGTACCCGGCTGCGCTGCAGGTCGGCTTGCGCACCGACGGCTGGATGATGAAGGCCGACGACTTGCGGCTGGAGACCGTGGTGGTCGGGATCGACGGACAGCCGCTCAAAGACCGGGCGGTGCAGGTCGAGCTCTACTCGCGCGAAGTGCTGACCGCGCGGCGGCGACTGATCGGCGGATTCTACGCTTACGACAATCAGGAGAAAGTCGCCAAGCTCACCGGCGGTTGCCTGACCCGCACCGACCAGACCGGCCGGGCGAGCTGCAAGCTGGCTCCCGGCATCTCGGGCGAGATCACGATGGTCGCGCGGGCCAAGGACGATGCGGGCCGCGAAAGCCGCGCGGTGCAATCGGTCTGGCTCGCGGGCAAGGACGATTGGTGGTTCGGCGGCGACAACGGCGACCGGATGGACCTGATCCCCGAAAAGACCGAATACAAGGCGGGGGACACCGCGCGCTTTCAAGTACGGATGCCGTTCCGCGCCGCCGAGGCCTTGGTCACGGTCGAGCGCGAGGGCGTGCTGTCAAGCTTCGTCACCAAGCTGTCGGGCGCTGACCCGGTGGTCGAGGTCAAGCTCCCGGCGAACTATGCGCCCAACGTCTATGTTTCGGTGATGGCCGTGCGGGGGCGGGTCAAGGGTGGGAGCCTGTGGCTGGCCGATCTGGCGCGCGGGCTGAACCTGCCGTTCTTCAGCCAGGACGCCGCGAGCCCCAGCGCCACGGTCGATCTGGGCAAGCCAAGCTACCGGATCGGGCTCGCCAAGATCAAGGTCGGCTGGGACGGCCACCAGCTGGCGGTCGCCTTGAAGCCCGATCGGACCAAGTACGGCGTGCGCGAAACCGCCACTGTCACCGTGGCGGTCAAGGACCCCGACGGCCGCCCAGCGAGCAGCGCCGATGTCGCCTTCGTGGCGGTCGACGAAGCGCTGCTGACCCTGATGCCCAACCACAGCTGGGACCTGCTCAAGGCGATGATGGGCGAGCGCAATCTCGAAGTCGCCACTTCGACTGCGCAGATGCAGGTCGTCGGCAAGCGGCACTTCGGCAAGAAGGCCGTGGCAGCGGGCGGGGGCGGCGGGGCGGGCGATGCTTCGGGCGTGAACCGCGAGAATTTCAAGCCAGTGCTGCTGTGGCAGGGCCATGTCACGCTCGACGCCAAGGGCGAGGCCACCGTCGCGGTGCCGCTGTCCGATGCCCTGTCGAGCTTCAAGCTGGTCGCGGTGGCAACCGACGGCGCGCAGCTGTTCGGCACTGGTGAGACCAGTATTCGTACCGCGCAGGACCTGTCGCTCTATTCGGGCCTGCCCGCACTGGTCCGCACCGGCGATCATTACGACGCGGTGTTCACACTGCGCAATTCGTCAGATCATGCGATGAAGATCACCGCTGAGCCGGTGATCGAACCCGCAGTGGCCAAGGCCGGACCGCTGACCATTACGCTCCCCGCTGGCGGAGCGGGCCAAGTCCGCTGGGGGCTCGACGCGCCGCCCGCGCCCGGCGTCCTCAAATGGATCGTCAAGGCCCGCAGCAGCGACGGCAAGGCGCTCGACACGCTGACCGCGACGCAGGAAGTGATCCCGGCGTTTCCGATTGAGGTCTGGGCCGCGACGCTGCTCAGGGTTGGCGATCCCGCGCCGGTGATTGCGGTGCCGCTGGGTGCGCTGCCGGGCGGTTATGTCACGGTCGATCTCAGCGATACGCTGGCCGCGCCGCTTGGCGGGGTGCAGGCCTATATGACCGCCTATCCCTACGATTGCTTCGAACAGCGCCTGTCGAAGATCGTCGTCGCGGGCGACGGCGCGGCGTGGACCGCGCTGGCGGCGGCCTTGCCGACCTACCTCGATAGCGACGGGCTGGTGCGCTATTGGCCCGATGCGCAGATGCGCGGATCGAGCGAGCTCACCGCTTATGTGCTGGCGGTGACCAGCGCTGCGGGGCTGCCGTTGCCCGACGCCTCCCGCGCCAAGTTGATCGCGGGCCTGCAGGGCGTGGTCGAGGGGCGGATCGAGCGCAGCCGCAGCTATTCGGCCGACGAACGCCTGGTCAAGATCGCCGCGCTGAGCGCGCTGGCCCGCGCCGGGGCCGCTACCCCTGCGCTGGTCGCCAAGATCGATATGGTCCCCGCCGACATGCCAACCTCGGCGCTGGCTGACTGGATCGTCGCGCTCGACCGGCTGCCCGGCGCGCCGCGCGCCGGCCTGCTGCGCGCCGCGGCCGAGGGCGAGCTGCGCAAGCGCCTCGTTTATGAGGGCACCCGGCTCGACCTGTCCGACCGCAACAATGCGCCGTGGTGGATGATGACCAGCGGCGACGAGATGGCAATCAAGGCGCTCGACGCAGTGCTGGGCAAGCCGGGATGGGCGAGCGACGTGCCCAAAATGATGGTCGGGGTCGGCTCGCGGCAGATCCGCGGGCACTGGGATACCACCCCGGCCAATGCCTGGGGCGCGCTGCTGTCGCGGCGCTTTGCGGCCAAGTACCCGGCGAGCGCAGTTGCCGGGACCACGCATATGGCGCTCGGTACTGCGGTGTTCGACCTGACTTGGCCGCGGCCCACGCCGATCGCGCCGGTCCAGCTGCCGCTGACCGATGGTTCGCTGACCCTGTCGCAAAGCGGCGGGGCGGGGCCGTGGGCGACGGTAGCGATCCACGCCGCGGTGCCGCTGACCGCGCCGCTCAACGCCGGGTACAAGCTTTCGCGTTCCATGACGGTGGTCTCGGCCAAGGTTCCGGGGAAGCTGTCGCAGGGCGATGTGGTGCGGGTCCGGCTGACGATCGAGGCGAGTGCCGAGCGGACCTGGGTGGCGCTGTCCGATCCGCTTCCGCCCGGCGCGGTGGTGATGTCCTCGCTCGGTGGGCAATCGCAGCAACTGCAGGCCGGCCAGACCAGCGAAGGCGCCCGGCCGGCCTATGTGCAAAGCTCGCGCGGGTCGTGGCAGGCGTTCTTCGACTGGCTGCCGCGCGGCACGACGGTGCTCGAATACACGCTGCGGCTCAACACCGCGGGCACTTTCGTGCTGCCCCCGGCGCGGGTCGAGGCGATGTACGCACCCGAAATTCGCGGGCAGTTCCCGATTGCTCCGGTGACGGTGTGGGGGTCCTAGCCTACCTGCCGCAGCGCCGGCGTAACCGGGTGCTACTGGCGTTGGCCGGTTTGCTGGCGTTGACGGGGGTGGCGCTCGATTGGCGTACCTCGCCGCCTAAAGCGCCTCCCTTTGCCGAGCTCACCGGGACATGGAAGTCGAGCGAGGCCTGGCTCTATGACAAGGATGGCGGGCTGCTCGACGAGGTGCGAGTCGACTTCGCGATGCGGCGGCTCGCTTGGACGCCCTTATCCGCGATCAGTCCCGAATTGCAGCGCAATGTCGTGGCGGCGGAGGACCACCGTTTTGCCAGCCATGGCGGGATCGACTGGCTGGCAATGGCGGGTTTGCTCTACAACCGCACCCAGGGTGCGCGCAGTCGCGGGGCTTCGACCATCACGATGCAGACCGCCGCGTTCGTGTGGCCCGAGATCGGGCGCCCGGGTGCTCGCGGCTGGTTCGACAAGTTGCGCCAGATGCGCGCCGCGTGGGGCCTCGAACACCGCTGGAGCAAAGACCAGATCGTTGAGGCCTATCTCAACCTCGCACCGTTCCGCGGCGAGACTCAAGGGGTGGGTGCGGCGGCGCTGGCGCTCTTCGGCAAGATCCCCGACAAGCTCGACCGGCGCGAGGCGGCGCTGCTGACAGCGTTGCTGCGCGATCCCGCCGCAGCGCCGCCGGTGCTGGCCGCGCGGGCCTGCCGCCTGCTCCCGCCTGTCGATTGCCCGGCGCTGGGAGCGCTCGCTGATCGCGCGGCGAGCATGGGCCGGCTCCGCAGCCTCGACCCCGCCCGCGCCCCGCACCTCGCCGCGCATCTGCTCACTGCGCCGGGAATGAAGGTCACCACCACGCTCGATCCAGTGGTGCAAGCGCTGGCCAGCGATGCGCTGCGCCACCAGCTTCAGGGCCTGGGCGCGCGCCGGGTGCGCGATGGAGCGGTGGTTGTGCTCGACAACCAGACCGGCAACGTCCTCGCTTACGTCGGCGGGGTCGGACTGGGTTCGACCGCCGCCTCGGTCGATGGCGCAGCCGCTCCGCGCCAGGCCGGATCGACATTGAAGCCGCATCTCTATGCGCAGCTGATCGAGCGTAAATGGCTCACCGCCGCCTCGATCCTCGACGATTCGCCGGTCCAGCTCGACACCGCCTCGGGGCTCTATGTCCCGCGCAATTACGACAATGCCTTTATGGGCCCGGTCTCGGCGCGGCGCGCGCTCGCCAATTCGCTCAACGTGCCAGCGGTGCGCGCGCTGCTGCTCGACGGGGTGCAGGACTTCCGCGACCGGCTGTGGGACCTGGGGTACGAAGGGCTTGAAGGGGATGGCTCGTACTACGGCTTCAGTCTTGCGCTGGGCTCAGCCGAGGTGACCTTGCTGCAGCAGGCCAACGCCTATCGCACGCTTGCCAATCTCGGCATGGCGAGCCCGCTGCGATTGAAGGCGGACGATCCGCAGGTAGCCGCGCGCGCAGTGCTCGATCCCGGTGCCGCGTGGATCGTCGGCGATATCCTCTCGGACTCCAGCGCGCGGGCGAGCACGTTCGGGACCGATTCGGCGCTGCGTTTGCCCTTCTGGGCGGCGGCCAAGACCGGCACCTCGAAAGCGATGCGCGACAACTGGTGTATCGGCTACTCCGACCGCTTCACCGTCGCGGTGTGGGTCGGCAACCTGGAAGGCGATCCGATGCGGGCCATTTCCGGCACCAGCGGCGCGGCCCCGGTGTGGCGCGATGTGATGCTGGGTCTGCACCGGACCCAGCCCGGACGGCAACCGGCGCGCCCCGACAATGTTCAGCCCGGACAAGTCGGATTTGCCGGTCTGCGCGAGCCGCCCCGCCGCGAATGGTTCCTGCCCGGCACCGCGCAGAGCCAGTTTGCCTCGGCCCCCGGCTATGCCCGCCGTCCGCGCATCGCCAACCCGGTTTCAGGCAGCGTCTATGCCTTCGATCCCGACATTCCGCCCGCGCGCCAATCGGTCGGGATCACCATTACCGGCGAAGCGGCGAACCTCTCGCTGACCCTCGACGGCAAACCCTTTGCCCCCGCGCAGGGCTCGCCGCAGATGCCGCTGCTCAAGGGCAGCCACCTGCTCGCGCTGATCGACGAAAGCGGGCGGGTGATGGACCGGGTGCGGTTCTCGGTGCGGTAGTTGACAGGCCCTTCGCCGGGACTTGCGTGCGCGTGCCTTGTCACACAATGCTACCGGATAAGCGGGAGACGAGGCGTGGCGACGATTGAACTTCCCGGGGGACTGGCCCCGGCAGCCGCAGTCCTGCGACCGTCGATCCCGGTCAAGCTGGCCTACAGTTTGGGCCAGGCCGCGCAGAACGGCGGGTTCGATGCCGCGATCGCCTTCATCTTCTTCTACTATTCGGCGGTGCTCGGCCTGTCGGGCATGCTGGTCGGGGCAGCGCTCGCGGTCAGCCTGGCATTCGATGCGGTGGTCGATCCGGTGGTGGGTTCGTGGTCGGACAACATGAAGTCACGGCTGGGGCGGCGCCTGCCGCTGATGATCGTCGCGATCCCGTTCATCGTGGTCTCGATCGGGCTGTTATTCTCCCCGCCGCAGGGGCTGGGCCAGACTGGACTGTTCGCGTGGCTCGCGGTCATGTCGGTGATGGTCCGCAGCTTCATCTCGCTGTTCAACGTGCCCTACATTGCGCTCGGGGCGGAGATGACCAGCGGCTATGCCGAACGCACCAGCCTGGTGGTGTACCGCGCTTTCGCCGGGATTTGTTCGGGCGTTGCGGTCACCGCGATCGGCTTTTCGGTGTTCTTTGCCAATGGCGGACTCCAGCGCGCGGATGGGTACCCCGGGTTCGGCTGGTCGGTTGCCGCGCTGCTGCTGGTCTGCATGACGCTGTGCTGCCTTGGCATCCGCCGCTACGCCGCTGCTCTGCCCCAGCCCGAACAGGCCGACGGTTCGATGTTGCGCCGCCTGCCGGCCGAACTCAAAGAGATTTTCGCCAACCGTTCGTTCCGGCTGTTGTTCAGTTCCGCTGTGGTGCTGTTCGTCGCGATCGGGGTCAACATGAGCCTCAACAACCACGCCTTCGTCTTCGTCTGGCAGATCAAGAGCGAGAACATCCAGTTCATCGGCTATGCCTACCTGATCGGCATCCTGCTAGGCGTTGGCGGGGCGCCGTGGCTGCAGAAAGTCATGGAAAAGAAAAACGTGGTGATCATCGGCTTCCTGTTGCTGATCGCCAACTGGGTGGTGCTGCAGGGGGCGATGCTGGCCGGGTTCTATCACCCGCTGGGCGATGCCGCGCTGGCGCCGATGCAGTTCAACTCGTTCATCGCCGGGATCGGCACCGGGTTTGTCCAGGTCGCCTATCCCTCGATGATGGCCGACGCCGCGGACGAGCACGAATACCTTTACGGCCGGCGCCGCGAGGGGCTCTATTTCGCCGGGCTGGGTTTTGCCGGGAAAGCGGCAACCGGGCTGGGGGTGATGGTCGCGGGCGCGGCGCTTGATCTGATCCATTTCCCAAGCTCGGTCGGCCACGGCGCGCAAGCAGCACTGCCAGCCGTCATGCAGTCGCGCCTCGTGTCGATCTGGGGGCCGGTGCCGGCGGTGATCGCGGTCGCCGCGCTGCTGATCCTCGCCGCCTATCGCATCACCCGCGCGCGGCACGATGAGCTCACCGGCGAGCTCGCCCGGCGGCGGATCGCCAGCTAGACCCGCAGCACTTCGGCCGCCGAGCCATCGGGCAAGCGGTAGTCGGCGCGCACCGCCGCGCTGACTTGCGCGACTTGCGCCGCTGGCACGACCGCGACCACCGCGCCGCCGAACCCGCCCCCGGTCATCCGCGCCCCGCCGTGCGCACCGATCGCGCGGTTGAGCACCTCGACCAGCGCATCGACCGGGGCCACGCTGACTTCGAACAGGTCGCGCAGCGAAGCGTGGCTGGCGCGGAGGATGATGCCCAGCGCCGCCAGATCATGCCCCTCGATAGCCTCCACCGCTGCGCCGACGCGGGCGATTTCGGACACCACATGCCGCGCGCGGTTGCGCACCACAGGGTCGAGCGCGGCACTGTCGACCTGCTCGGCAGTTGCATCGCGCAGCGCCGCGACGCCAATTGCCGCCGCCGCCGCCTCGCAGTCGCGGCGGCGCTGATTGTAGTGCCCATCGACCAGCCCGCGGCGCACCCCCGATTGCACGATCAGCACCGCCCAATCTTCCGGCATGGCGATCTGACGGGCGGCGAGGTCGCGGCAATCGAGCAGCAGAGCATGGCCGGGCTGACCGGCGGCAATCGCCATCTGGTCCATGATCCCGCAACGGACCCCGGCCCAGCCATGTTCGGCCGCCTGCGCTGCCAGCGCCAGTTCGGTGGGCGGCGGGCTGGCGATGGCACCGGCTGCGGTCAACGCCCGGCCTAAGGCGATGCACAGCGAGGCCGACGAGGACAGCCCCGATCCGCGCGGGATCGATCCGGCAATAGCGAGCCGAGCGCCGCCAACTGCAAATCCGCGCTCGGCCAGGCACACGGTCATCCCGCGCAAGTACGAGCGCCATTCGGGCGGATCGGGCGGGGTCGCTGTGCCGATCTCGAAACAGTCGCGGGCATTGCCGAAATCGAGCGCGACCGCGTCGATCTGCGCGCCGGGTGCGGGCGACCAGGCCACCGCGGTCCCCGCCGCGATCGGCATCGGCAGCACCAGCCCGTCATTGTAATCGACATGCTCGCCGATCAGGTTGACCCGCCCCGGGGCGAATGCCACCCCGGCGGGCGCAAATCCATAAGCTGCGGCAAAGCCGGCGCGGGCCCGTTCGATCAGGGTCATGGCGCGATGTGTACCGCGCGCAGCCGTTCGGCCGCGCTTTCCGGGGTGAGGTCGCGCTGGGTCTCGGCGAGCAATTCGTAACCGACCATGTGCTTGCGCACCGCGGCCGAACGCAACAGCGGCGGCAGGAAATGCGCGTGCAGCCGCCAGTGCGCGGTATCGTCGCCCAACGCGTGCGGCGCGCCGTGCCAGCCCATCGAATAGGCCATGTCAGTCTCGAACAGGCCGTCGTAGCGGCGCAGGAGCCGCGCCAGGACCCGCGCGAGTGCTGCACGCGCAGCTGGCGTCAGGTCTTCGAGGCGGCGCACATCATCGCGCGCGATCAGCAAAGTCTCGAACGGCCATGCGGCCCAGTGCGGGACCACCGCGAGCCAATGATCGTTCACTTCGATCACGCGCTCACCGGCGGCCAGCTCGGCAGCGATGACATCGCCCAGCAGGACTGTCCCCTTGTCGCTCAGCCAGTCACGCTGGCGGGCTTCCTCGCGGCTCACCAGTTCGGGGATGAAGGCGCTCGCCCAGACCTGCCCGTGCGGATGCGGCGAGGAGGCGCCCATCATCGCGCCCTTGTTCTCGAACAGCTGGACATGCGCCCAGCGCGCGCCCAGCCCGGCAGAGAGATCGCACCACGTTTCGATCACCTGTTCAAGCGCGCCACGGTCAAGCCGGGCCAGTGTTGCGCCGTGATCGGGGGCAAAGCAGATCACCCGCGCTTCGCCGGTCGCGGGCATCGTTTCGAACAGGCCCGGCGGTCCCTCGCCCACGCCGCCCTCATCCAGCAAGGCGGCGAAGTCGTTGGCGAAGACGAACGTGCCGGCATAGTCGGGGTTGACCGCGCCGCTCGCCCGGGTGTTGCCCGGGCACAGGTGGCATGCTGGATCGTGCGCGGGCGGGCGCGGTGCGGCTGGCGCGGCAGCCTCGCCGTGCCACGGCCGCTTGGCGCGGTGGGGTGAGACCAGCAGCCATTCCCCGGTCAGCAGGTTGCGGCGGCGATGCGGGAAGTCGGCCAGGGTCATCGCTGCGGTAATAGCTGGCGCTGGTTGCACCCGGCAAGCGGCGTTGTATGGAACAAAGCCTGATGCATACCTTTTCAGACCACACGATGCCGCCAGCGGCTGCGCCGATGCGCCTTGGGGTGTGCTATTACCCGGAGCACTGGCCCGAAGCGCAATGGGCCGAGGATGCCCGGCGGATGGTCGAAGCGGGGCTCAGCCGGGTGCGGATCGGCGAATTTGCGTGGAGCCGGATCGAACCTGAGCCGGGGCGCTACGACTGGGGCTGGCTCGACCGGGCGATTGCGGTGCTGCACGCGGCAGGGCTGGGCGTGATCCTCGGCACCCCGACCGCGACGCCGCCCAAGTGGCTGGTCGATACGATGCCCGATATGGTCGCGCTCGATGCGATGGGCCACCCACGCGGCTTCGGGTCGCGGCGGCATTACTGTTTCAGCCATGCCGGGTACCGCGCCGAGGCCGTGCGGGTCACCCGCGCACTGGCGCAGCGTTACGGCCAAAATCCGGCCGTGGTAGCGTGGCAAACCGACAACGAATACGGCTGCCACGATACCGTGCTGAGCTATTCGGACGCGGCGCGCGATGGCTTCCGGGTCTGGCTGGCCGATCGCTATGGCGATGTCGCCGCGCTCAATCAGGCCTGGGGCAATGTGTTCTGGAGCATGGAATACGGTTCGTTCGGCGCGATCGATTTGCCCAATCTGACCGTAACCGAAGCCAATCCGGCGCACCAGCTGGCCTTCCGCCGCTTTGCGTCCGATCAGGTCACGGTGTTCAACCGGGCCCAGGTGGAGGTTCTGCGCGAACTGTCGCCGGGGCGCGATGTGGTGCACAATTTCATGGGGTTCTTTACCGAGTTCGATCATCACGCGGTCGGCGCAGACCTCGATGTGGCGGGGTGGGACAGCTATCCGCTCGGCTTCCTCGACAGCTTCCGCTTCAGCGAAGCCGACAAGCTGGCCTATGCCCGCCAGGGCCATCCCGATATCGCCGCGTTCCACCACGATCTCTATCGCGGCTGCACCCGCAGCGGCCGCTGGGCGGTGCTTGAGCAGCAGCCCGGGCCGGTCAACTGGGCCCGGCATAACCCTGCGCCGCTGCCCGGAATGGTCCGCCTGTGGACGCTCGAGGCGATGGCGCACGGGGCCGAGCTGGTCAGCTATTTCCGCTGGCGCCAGTTTCCCAAGGCGCAGGAGCAGCACCACGCCGGGCTGCTTCGGCCCGACAGTGTCGCCGCGCCGGGGCTGGGCGAAGCCGCGCAAGCCGCGCGCGATCTGGCCGCGCTCGGTCCCGCCGGAGCACCGCCGCGCAGCGTGGCGCTGGTGTTTGCCTACGATGCCGACTGGGTGACGGGAATCCAACCTCAGGGCGCCGGGTTGGCGGCGCTGTGGGCCGCGTTCGAATGCTACAGCGCACTGCGCCGCCTTGGCCTTGATGTCGATATTGTGCCGCCCACTGCCGCGCTCGATGGCTATGCGCTGTGTGTCATCCCGTGCTTGCCGATCGTGCCCGAAGCGCTGGTCACTGCGCTCGCCGACTTCCCCGGCCAGATCGTGATCGGACCGCGCAGCGGCAGCCGGACCATCGAATTTGCGCTTCCCGAGACACTCCCGCCGGGCCGCTTGCAGCAAGTCTTTCCTGCCCAGGTCGTGCGCGTTGAAAGCTTGCGGCCGGGGCTTGAGCACCGCGGCGATGGTTGGGCGATTGCGCGCTGGCTCGAGCATCTCGAGACCGCGGCCGCAGCCGATCTGATTGCCGATGACGGCACCGTCGCCTGCTGGCAGCACGGCCGGGTGCGGTACCTTGCAGCCTGGCCGGAACCTGCGCTGGCAAACGAAGTGATGGCTCGCGCGGCCCGCGATGCCGGTCTTGAAGTCCATGCCATGCCCGAGGGATTGCGCCTGCGGCGGGCCGGGAACCGGGCGCACCTGTTCAATTATTCGGTTG
Organism: Sphingomonadaceae bacterium; assembly: GCA_025359425.1. Classification (GTDB taxonomy): domain Bacteria; phylum Pseudomonadota; class Alphaproteobacteria; order Sphingomonadales; family Sphingomonadaceae; genus Novosphingobium. Next base: position 28,898 of record JANYGC010000006.1, on the reverse strand, counting down.
CACCGGTCGACATTCCGGCGAGTTTGCCGGGCAGGTTCGTGCTCGGGACGCGCAGACTTGGCCCCGCCGGGGTCGCGGTCGTCGAGCCGGACTAGCCGCCTTGCTTTACAGCGTCGCGATGATCCCCGAAAAGTCGGTGCTACCACCCCCCGCAGCGGTGAATTCGGCGTAGAGCTCAGCGGCCCGGGCACCCATCGGCACTTTCGCTCCGGCTGCTTGCGCGGCTTCCATCGCCAGCTTGAGGTCCTTGAGCATCAGGGCCGCAGCGAAGCCGCCCTGGTAGCCATTGTCTGCCGGGCTGGCGGGGCCGACCCCGGGAACCGGGCAGTACGAGGTCATCGACCACGACTGGCCCGACGCCTTGGACGAGATATCATAGAAGGTCTGCAAGTTCAGCCCCAGCTTCTCGGCCAAGGCAAAGGCCTCGCAGGTGGCGATCATGGTCGCGCCGAGGATCATGTTGTTGCAGATCTTGGCGGCCTGACCCGCACCCGATTGCCCGGCGTGAATCACCGCCTTGCCCATTGCCGCCAGGATCGGTTCGGCCTTGGCGAAAGCTGCGTCGCTCCCGCCGACCATGAAGGTCAGCGTGCCGCCGTTGGCTGCGGCGATCCCGCCCGAAACCGGCGCATCGACCATGGCGTAACCGGCGGCGCGGGCCGCATCCTCGACCTTGCGCGCAGTGCCGACATCGATGGTCGAGCAATCGAGCAGCAGCGCCGACGCGGGGGCATGGCCAATCACGTCGCTGGTATAGACGCTCTCGACGATCGCCCCATTGGGCAGCATCGAAACCACGGCATCGACGCCTTCCACCGCCTCGCGCACGGTTGGCACCACCGCGCAGCCATTGCCCTGCGCCCGCGTCGCCGCTTCGGCGGACAAGTCGAAAGCGCGCACCTCATGCCCGGCCTTGACCAGGTTCGCAGCCATCCCGCCGCCCATGTTGCCCAAACCGATGAACGCGATCTTGCTCATGTCATTCGCTCCAGAACATTCATAATTCAGTGACTTCGGCTTCAATTTCCACACGCCATTCGGGTCGGACAAAACCGGAAACAACAAGCGTGGTCGTGGCTGGGCGCGCCGCGCCGAACCATTTGCCATGGACCTTGGCGACCGCCTCAAAATCGGCTCGATCGGTCAGGTAGATGCAGGTTCGCACGGTATCCTCGATGTGACCGTCAAGGTCGCCGATCGCCTGGGCGACGATTGCGCAGCAGCGCTCCATCTGTGCCGCCGCATCGCCAGGTGTGGTCGATCCGTCGGGCTCGATCGGCGCGGTCCCGGCGACCATGATTTGCTTGCCGGTGCGCACGGCGCGGCAAAAACCGAGCACCGGCTCGAGCGGTGATCCACTGCTGACACGCTGTTTCACCGGTTCACCCCATGGTCGGGATGACGAAGGCGTTCGAACCGTCGCCGCCGCCATCGGGCCAGCGTGCGGTGATCTTCTTGACCTTGGTCCAGAAGCGCAGGCCTTCAAGCCCGTACTGGTCGGTATCGCCGAAGCCAGAGCGCTTCCAGCCGCCGAAGCTGTGGTAGGCGACCGGCACCGGGATCGGCACGTTGATCCCGACCATGCCGACGTTGACCCGGCTGGCAAACTCGCGCGCGGCGTGGCCGTTGCGGGTGAAGATCGCCACGCCGTTGCCGTACTGGTGCTTGCTGGCAAGGCTCAGCGCATCCTCAAAATCAGTCGCCCGCACGATCTGCAGGACGGGGCCGAAGATCTCGTTGTGGTAGCTGGTCATGTCCGGAGTGACCCGGTCAAGCAGCGTCGGGCCGAGGAAATAGCCTTCCTCATGGCCCTGCAAGGTAAACCCGCGGCCATCGATCACCAGCTCGCTGCCCTCTTCGACCGCGGTCTGGATCCAGCGTTCGATACTGGCCTTGTGCATTGCGGTGACGACCGGGCCGTACTGCGCCTCGGGATCGCTCGACACGCCGATCTTGAGCGCATGGATCGCCGGGATCAGCTTGGCCCGCAGACGCTCAGCGGTGTGTTCGCCGACCGGCACCACCACCGGCAGCGCCATGCAGCGCTCGCCGGCCGAGCCGAATGCGGCACCGCACAGGTCATTGACCACCATGTCGAGGTCGGCGTCGGGCATGACCACGCCGTGGTTCTTGGCTCCGCCCATTGCCTGCACGCGCTTGCCCGCGGCCACCCCGCGCGAATAGACGTACTGGGCGATGTCGGACGAGCCGACAAAGCTGACCGCACCGATCGCCGGGTGATCGAGGATCAGGTCGACCATTTCCTTGTCGCCGTGGACCACCTGGAATATCCCGTCGGGCAGGCCTGCTTCGAGCCACAACTCAGCGATCCGGCACGGCACCGAGGGGTCGCGTTCGGAGGGCTTGAGGATAAAGGCGTTGCCCGCCGCAATCGCCATCGATCCCATCCACAGCGGGATCATTGCCGGGAAGTTGAAGGGGGTGATCCCCGCGCCAATCCCGATCGGCTGACGCATCGAATAGACGTCGATCCCGGGGCCGGCGCCTTGCGTGTATTCACCCTTGAGGACGTGGGGCAATCCGCAGCAGAACTCGACCACTTCAAGCCCGCGCTGGATGTCCCCTTTGCTGTCGGCGATGACCTTGCCGTGCTCGGCCGACAGCAGCGCGGCCAGCGCCTCCATGTCGCGCTCGATCAGCGCCTTGAAATTGAACATCACGCGGGCCCGGCGCTGTGGGTTCATCGCGGCCCATCCGGGCTGCGCGGCCGATGCGGCGGCAACCGCACGATCGAGCGCATCGGCGCTGCCCAGCACAACCTCGGCCTGCTGGCCGCCATTGTTGGGATCCATTACCGCGCCCTTGCGGGTGCTGACCAGCCCGCCCGTGCCGCCGTGGATGAAATGATCGATCATGCGCATGGTTGTGGTCTCTCCAGGTTCAAATGTTCGATCGGTCGTCGCATCCCGTCACCGCCGATAGGTCATTGCAGTCCAGCGTGCTGCTGTCTGAATTGAGCACCGTCTTGGGTAGGGTGACAATGTCAGCATTTCCCAATGCGAAAGTGGCGGAGACGGAGAGATTCGAACTCTCGGTACAGATGTATCCGTACGACGGTTTAGCAAACCGTTGGTTTCAGCCACTCACCCACGTCTCCGGATCGCAGCAGCGAGCGGGCGCTATAGCGAGGGGGGGCGGGGGCGGCAAGGGGTAGTCTGGTGCCGCGCTAAAGTGCCGTCAAACAGGGGTCAGCACGGCATCAAGCCAGCCTAGCCCTCCTCTTGCCGCAAAACGGACTCGGCTCATCGCCGGTTCATTGTCCTGTGCCCACAGCCGTTTCAAACCGCCCGTTGGCGAACCCGCCCGAGCCTGAGTGAACCGGGATCGGCGGATCTTTTGAGGGGCCTGACCAATGAATATCCGCTTTGCCACTACGCTGCGCAGCGCCGGGATCGCGGCGATGGCTGCGCTCGCGCTGGCCGGCTCGGTAGCTGCCCCGGCGCAGATCCAGCCGGTCGATCCCGATTCTGCGATCGACGGCGATCTCAAGCATCCGGCCCCCGCGCCCGCGCCGGTGCCGGCTTCCAGTCCGGTTCCGGCAGCCTACCCGGTCAGCGGAGGGTCGCCCGCTCCGGCTCCGACCGAGGCTCCCGCCGATCCCAACCAGCCCGGCACGACCTACAAGCAGGACGACCTGATCGGCGCCGCCGAAGGCGTGTTCGGCAAAGGCGCCAAGGGCGTCGCCGACGTCATCCAGGACATTCTCAAGAAGCAGGGTGAGCCCAGCGCCTATATCGTCGGACGCGAAGGCGGGGGCGCGCTGGTGGTCGGCGTGCGCTATGGTTCGGGTACTTTGTTCCACAAAGTCGAGGGCCAGCGCGCGGTGTACTGGACCGGGCCGTCGATCGGGTTCGATGCCGGGGCGAGCGCGGGCAGCACCTTCGTGCTGGTCTACAACCTCTACAATACCGACGATCTATACCACCGCTTCCCCGCGGGCGAGGGCCAAGCCTACCTGCTCGGCGGCTTCAACGTGAGCTACATGCGGCGCGGCAATATCGTGCTGATCCCGGTGCGCTCGGGGGTCGGACTGCGGCTCGGGGTCAACGCCGGTTACATGAAGTTCAGCACCAAGCACAAATGGGTGCCGTTCTGAACGATTCGCCGCAAGCAGCCTGATTCCCCGTTGCACATAGCCCCGTCACCGTTAGGTTGCGGGCAAAGGAATTGGCAGGGGAAACAGCCGTGAAATTTGGATATCTGTTGTTGGCCGCAGCTGTGGTTGGCGCGCCGCTTGGGGCCAAGCCTGCGCCGCGCACGGTGGTCACGGCCAAGGCTGACCCGGCTGCGCTCAAACTGGCTTGTGACCGGCTGGCGGCGCTGCTGACGCCCGACAGCGCAGTGCCTCATCAGGTCGACAACATCATCGCTTCGATGCTCCAGGCGATGCTCCAGCAGGATGCGTCGTTTGCCGCGATGAACCAGAAATACCCTGGGATGTCCGATGCAATCGGAGTGCGGGTGCGCCCGCTGATTATCGACGGATCGAAGACCGCATTGCCGCTTTACCGGACTGAGCTTTCGCAGCTTTACTGCGATTCGATGACCCTGGCCGATGCTACTACGGCGGCGGCGTTTTTCGAATCGGGCGACGGGCAGGTCCTGCTCACCAATGCGACTGCCAATATGAGCTACAAGGCCAGTTTCGGCGCGCTGGCGCAAGGCGGCGATGCCAGCGCCGGCGATGTCCGTGCCGACCTCAAGGACGCGGCGCAGCGGACGGTCGACGGCATGGCGCCGGCCCAATTGCAGCGCGCATCGCGGTTTTTCGCCAGCCCCGCCGGGCGCAAGATGATCGCGACCGGACCGCGCAAGACCGCGCTCGAGCAGAAGTGGTTCAACTATTCGCCGCCGGGGCTGGAGGGCAAGGTCGCCTCGGCGACTGCCGGGGCGATGGTCGATCACATCGGCAAGACCGACCCCGCACTTGCCGTCAGGCTGCGTGAGGCCCTGGTCGCCAAAGGGGTGCTGCCCAAAAGCTGACCGGAATTAGCCCGGTCCTAGCGCCATGGTCCGCTGCTCGCGGGCGGCTGGGCGATCTGGCTGGCTTCAAGCTTACCCGATGGCGTGAAGCCGTGCATTCCGTGCCACCACTGCAGCGCGATGACCGCGCCCTTGGCGGGCTGAAGCAGGCCGATCATCAGCACGCTGGCGAGCACCAGGCAGATCGCCAGTGCCTGCCACATCGACATCTCGGAAACCGCTCCGAAATAGATGATCACCGGGACCAGGACGTGCCCGGTGATCAGGATCGAGATGTACGGCGGCATGTCATCGGCCCGGTGGTGGGTCCAATCCTGGTGGCAACGCGGGCAAACCGCGATCGGCTTGAGGAATTTGCCAAACAGTCTGGCCTCGCCGCAGCGCGGGCACTTCCCGCTAATTCCGCGCCACAGCGCAATGCGCAAGGTTTGCGGCAGGGCGGGGTCGGGCAAAGGGGCTAACATGAGCGGCCTTTCGGCCTGTCGGTCAGTGCAATCAAGCCAAATGAATCAAGCCCGCCCGCCACAACGTCAGCACGGCGATGGCCAGCAGGGCGATCAAACCGGCGGCAAGTTTGATTGCACTCAAGGATCGGTCGCGCAATTTCATTGCAGTTGTCCCGCGCCCCGCCACGCTCGCCAGCCAATCCGTGCGCGGCTGTTAGCGGCTTGTTGCGCCCGCGCAAGGCTGCCGCTTTTTTGGCTTTCCGCAGTTTCCGAGCCGGGAAATGTTTCATTTCCCGTGAAATCGCTCTAGGGGCCGCTCCGTCATGCTCAGCAACCTAGAACAACAACCCGCCGATGCGCTGCTCGCGCTGATCAAGCTCCATGGCGACGACCCGCGCGCCGACAAGATCGACCTCGGGGTCGGGGTCTATCGCACCGGACAAGGCGGCACCCCGGTGTTCGGCGCGATCAAGGCGGCAGAGCAGAAGCTGATCGATACCCAGACCTCGAAGAGCTACCTCGGCCCCGAAGGCGACATGGGCTTTGTCCACGCGCTGATGCCATACATTTTCGGCGCGGAAAACCCGACGATTGACGGCCGGATCGAGGGGATGCAGGCCCCCGGCGGGACCGGCGCGGTGCGGCTCGCGGTGGCTTTGGCCAAGCGCGCCGGGGTGGCGCGGATCTGGATGGGGCTGCCAAGCTGGCCCAACCACGCGCAGATCCTCGGCGATCTGGGGGTCGAACTCAAATCGTTCACCCACGCGACCAAAGCGGGCCTGACCGACATGGACGCGCTGCGGGTGGCGATCGGCCTGGCTCAGCCGGCTGACGCGATCATGCTTCACGGCTGCTGCCACAATCCCACCGGGATCGATTACACCCCCGCGCAGTGGGATGAGATCGCGCAGCTGGTGGCCGATGCGCAGCTGCTGCCGATTATCGACCTGGCTTACCAGGGCCTCGGCCACGGGATGGAAGCGGATGCCTACGGTCTGCGCACGGTGCTGGCCGCGGTGCCCGAGGCGCTGATCGCCTATAGCTGCGACAAGAATTTCGGGATGTACCGCGACCGGGTTGGCGCGATCTATGTCATGGCACCAGACGGCGAGGTGCTGCGCCGCGTGCTTTCGAACGGCTGTGCGCTCGCCCGTGCAGCCTGGTCGATGCCGCCCGATCATGGCGGTGCAGCGGTGCGGCTGATCCTCGAAGACCCCGCGCTCACCGCGCTGTGGCTGGACGAGCTGGACACGATGCGGCGCCGGGTGAACCAGGTCCGCGCCCGGCTGGCCGAACGGGGACGCGCCGGAACCATCGATCTGGTGCCGCTGGGCCATCAGAACGGGCTGTTCTCGGTCCTCCCGCTCAGCCCAGAGCAGATCCTCAAGCTGCGCGCCGATCACGGGATCTATATGGCCGGTTCGGGCCGGATCAATATTGCCGGGCTGACTGCGGGGAATATCGACAAGTTCGTCGCCGACCTCGCCACGGTGAGTGCCTGAGTTGGACCGTCAGCCGATCCTCGAAGGGGAACGGCTGCGGTTAAGGCCGCTGCGCGCGGACGATTGGGCTGCGCTTTACGCCGTCGCCAGCGATCCGCTGATTTGGGAGGTCCATCCCTCTCACGACCGCTGGCAAGAGCCGCTGTTTCGCTCGTTCTTTGACGATGCACTGGCGAAAGGCGGGGCGCTGGTGGTGATTGACAAGGCCAGCGACGAAGTGATCGGCTCGTCGCGGTTCCAGGCTTACGATCCGGCGGACGGCGGCTCAGTGGAGATTGGCTGGACCTTCCTTGCTCGCAGCCACTGGGGCGGCGCATCCAATGCGGAGATGAAGCGGCTGATGCTCGCGCACGCGCTCGGGTTTGTCGAACGAGTGGATTTCCGTATTGGCGAGGCCAATCTGCGCTCGCGCGGGGCCCTGGAAAAGATCGGCGGTCGCCTTAGCGATCGGGTCGAATTGGCTGAAACCACCGGCGGGATGGTCCGCCACGTGGTCTATGAGATTACCCGCGCGGGCTTGGCCGCTGGACCGCTCGCATAACGCCCTCCAATCGAGACTCGCCGATCAGATTCGCACCAGCGCACGGCCGGGCAAGGTCGGTTGGGCGCGGGCGCATGACTGCGCCTGCGAGGTCCGGTCTGCATCGGTTCGCCGCATGGTGCGCTCCTGTTACCCGCACAAACAGGGGGCTTGACGGACGTGTTCATCTGCCAGCAAGGTTGTCCCGAACAGGCGGACCCGGCTGTTACAGTTTCAAGGAGTAACCAGATGCGCGTCATTTCCAGAAATCAGGGAGCGCTGCTTGCGCTTGCCATGCTCAGCGTTGCGGCGTCAGGCAGCGTTTCGGCGCAGCAGGTTCCCGGCGATCCGACCATCGTCGTCACCGGCGAACCTTTGCCCGATCCCTCGCAGATGACCAAAGGCCCCGACATCAAGGGGGTGATCACCGCGCGCACTGGCGACAAGATCAAGGTCACCGCACCCGACGGCACCAGCACGGTCATCGCGATCACCTCGATGACCACGGTCAAGGCCAGCGGCGGCCTGTTCGGCGGCGGGCCCAAGCTGACCGCGGCAGCGTTGCTCAACGGACTGCCGGTGACGGTCAAGACCCTGCTGTATCCCGGCGGGCTGGCAGCGGGCCTGATCACCTTCAAGAACGGCGATTACAAGACCGCGCAGATGATCCGCAATGGCACCGAACAGCGCTTTTCCGAGCAAACTTCGGCGACCGAAGCGCTGCGCAGCCGCGTCGGCGATATCGATAACTACAACATCAAGAGCACCACCAACGTCTACTTCGATACCGGCAAAGCGGTGCTGTCCCCGCAGGGCAAGAGCGAGCTCTGCTCTGCGGCCACCCAGGCCGAGGGAACCAGCAACGCGCTGATCCTGGTGGTCGGCTACACCGATTCGGTTGGCAGCGACGATTACAACCAGGTCCTGAGCGAAAAGCGCGCTGCCAAGGTCATCAACTACCTGCAGCAGGTCTGCCACTGGAAGCCCTTCCGGATGCTGACCCCCACCGGGATGGCCAAGGCCGATCCGCTGGCGAGCAACGACACCCCCGAAGGCAAGGCCCAGAACCGCCGCGTTTCGGTCAACGTGCTGGTCAGCAAGGCTACCGACGGGATGTAAGAAGCGGCGGGGTGGGCGCATGGCGCACCCCGCGCTTCATCCTTTGAGGCTTTGCATCCGCTTCAGGTAGCGGGCCAGCACGTCGATCTCGAGGTTGACCTTGTCGCCAGCCTTGAGCGCGCCCAGCGTGGTCACTTCGCCGGTATGCGGGATCAGGTTGAGCGTGAACAGGCAGGTTCCGCCGGGCAGGTCGTTCACTTCGTTGACAGTCAACGAAACGCCCTGAACCGTGATCGAACCTTTGCCCGCGATGTACGGGGCAAGGTCGGCGGGGGCGATAATCACGACCCGGGTCGAGTCTCCGGCCCGGCTCGTCTCGTGCACTGTCCCGACCCCGTCTACGTGGCCGGTAACGATATGCCCGCCCAGTTCGTCGCCCAGCTTGAGCGCGGTTTCGAGGTTGAGCTGGGCGCCCTGCGCCCACATATCCGGCACCGTGCAGTTCTGCGTCTCGCCCGAAATATCGACCGCAAACCAGGCGTAGCCGGGCGTTCCGCCCCGCTCGACCACGGTCAGGCAAACGCCCGAGCAGGCAATCGAAGCGCCGATCGCAATCTGCGCCGGATCGTAAGCACAGGCGATCACCGCGCGCAGGTCACCCAGCTGACGCGCTTCGTGAACGGTGCCGATGGCGCTGACTATTCCGGTAAACATGCGTTGTGCTTCTTCCTTGCCCCGATCCCCCGCTCGTCCTGAGCGGGCTTGGGTCTATGTTCAGGTTCTGCTGCGGTGGTAAACGTCCAGTGTGTCGTTGCCAAGCGGGCGGCGGTCGGTGAGTGCCCAGGCTGGATCTGCGGCGAGCGCGGCCTCGGCCAGTTCGGGCAGAGCAGGGCCATCGCCCCCGACCGCGCGCGGGGCGCGGTACAGCAGCAAGCGGTCGACCAAACCGGCGGTCAGGAACGCGCGGGCGGTCTGCGCGCCGCCTTCGACCATCAGGTATTGTGCCGTGCCCATGCCGCCGATTGCGGCCGGGGCAGACAGGGTGCGCCAGCCATCAGGAGCTGCGCCGCTGGTCAGCAGCCAGCGTTCGGGACTGCGTGCTTCAAGCCCGGGCAGGCGCACGTCGAGCTTTGGCACATCGGCCTCCAGCGTGCCGCGCCCGACCACGATCGCGTCCATCCGCGCGCGCCAGGCGTGGACATGCGCGCGTGCCTCGGGCCCGGTCAACCATTGCCCCTCGCTAGGCGGCGGGGCGAGGCGCGCGTCGGCAGACAAAGCGAGCTTGAGTGTGACGTGCGGGCGGTGCTGAGTGGTGCGGGTGAGGTAGCCCGCGAGGCTGGCCGCGCAATCGGCGCAATCGGCGAGCTCGACTTCGATTCCGGCCGACCGCAGCCGGGCCATGCCCTGGCCCGCGGTGCGCGGATCGGGGTCGAGGCAGCCGATCACCACCCGCGCTGCGCCGCTGGCCGCGAGCAGATCCGCGCAGGCCGGGCCGCGCGGGCTGGGGTGGGCGCAGGGTTCGAGCGTGACGTAGATGGTTGCCCCGGCGGCCTCGGTGCCTGCCGCAGCCAGCGCTTCGGCCTCGGCGTGGGGGCGTCCGCTGGGCTGGGTCCAGCCGCGCGCGATCACTTGCCCGTGCTTGACCACCACAGCCGCGACTGCGGGGTTGGGATGCGAATGAGGGATGCCGCGCCGGGCCAGCCGCGCCGCAGCGGCGAGCCAGCGGCGGTCGCGATCAGTGAGCAACCGGCGTCTTCGCAGCGGGCGAGACGGCGGCCCGGTCGGCAGCGTCGACCTTGGCCTTGGCTGCCGCCGCATCGGCGTCGGCCTGCTGCTTGATCGTGTCGACATCCATGCCCGAGGCGCGGCCGACCGCCATCCACAGCTTCTGCGCCTCTGCATTGGCCTCGGCCTCTGCCTTCGCGCGCGCTTCCTTCTGCTTCTGGTTGGCGGCGATGAAGGCCTTGGTCTCGGCCTCGGTGCGGTCTTCGGGCCAGGAGTTGATGTAGGTAATCTCGGGCAGGCGGCGCTCACCCGTCCAGTTCTGGGTGATCGCCATGACCCCGAAGGTGCCGAAGGTGCACAGCCCCGCGAGTATCACATAGCGCCAGCGCGAAGGACCGGCATCGCGGAACACATTGCGGAAGTCCGAAATCGCCCCGGTGGGATTGATTTTGCGCATGAATGACATGGAGCCAAGATAGGCGAGGGTGGCGGCGTGCGCCAGTGGTCAGTTGTAATCGACCGAAATCGGGATGCGCCCGCGGTAATTGCCGCCGCGTCCGCCGCTCAGGATGAGCCGCGCGCCGAAGCTGAATTCAAGCTCGCCATTGGCATCAAGCATCGGGTGCGGGGGCAGGTCGGTGGTGAACTGCGCGAGGCTGGCACGGCCGCCATCGGGCGTGGTCATCTCGACCTGGTCGGGCAGGTCGATCCGCACGGCACGCAGCGGCACCCCGGTGATCTTGCCGTGGCCGGTCACCGAAATTCCGCCAAGGTCGACCAGATCGCCGGTGGTGCGTTTTTCCCCGCCGGTTGCCGCCAGTTCGGCGGTGCCGCCCGAGCGACCGGTGACCGCAAGCTTGCTGAAATTGAGGTCGGTCCAGATCTCGATCGTCAGTGGCCGCTGGCCCGGCGCGGAACTGCCATCGCCATAACACAAGCGGCAACTTTCCTGCGCCTGGGCAGGCGCGCCGAGCACCAGCAGTGCTGCGCCAAGGACAAGGGTCCGGACCATCCTGCCTCTCTGCGGCGATTATGGTTAAGGAGCGGTTACGGATTTAGCCGAAGGGCCGGTAGAGTCCGCGGCCCGAGCGTTTGAGCCAGCGGTTGGCGGCGCGAAGATCGCCCTCGAACAGCTCGCCGAGCAGCGCATGAAATGCCGGGCTGTGATCGAAGTGGATGAGATGCGCAACCTCGTGCGCCACGACCGAGCGGCGCACGTCCGCCGGTGCCATAACCAGCCGCCAGTTGATCCGGATCGTCCCGCCGCGCGCGCAGCTGCCCCAGCGGCGCTGGGCGCTGCTCAGCATCAGGCGGGCGAGCGGCTGGTCGGCACGGGTGCAATAGTGCGCGAGGTCTTGTGCCATGCGCGCCCGCGCTTCGCCTTCGAGCCAGCGTTTGAGCCGCGCCGGGACCGATTCGAGCGGTCCGCCGAGCACCAGTTCGCCCTCGTCGATCAACACCCGGCGCGGCGCGGTGGGATCATGGCGGATCGCCAGCGCCTCGCCGCAGAACAGCACTTCCCCGCCATGTCCAAGCTCAGCCGGCGCGGGCACAGCGGCAAGCTGCCCGGCTATCCAGCCCACGCGTTTGTTCGCAAAATCGAGCGCCTCGGCGGTGCGGCCCCATTGCGGCAAGGTAATCCGCACCGCGCTGCCATCGGGGGCGAGCCGCATCGTCATCCGCCGCGCCTGCGCGTTGCGGCGCAGCACGACCGGCAGCATCCGCCCGGCCACTTCGACCTGCGGTTCTGCCGGTTCGCGCTTGAGCAACCAGTCAATCATCGGCCAGCTCCATCCCCGGCGGCAGGATTACATGCTGTTCGAGCGGTCCGGCAAGGTCCTCGCTGATCGCTTTCCCCCGCACCGATATGCCCGCAGCGTGGACCGCTTCGGGATCGCCGCAGACGAGGTAGTGCCACGCGGGCAAGTCCGCCCCCTCGGCGCGCAAGACATAGGCGCAGGTTTCGGGCAGCCAGCTGATCGACGCTGCCAGCGCCGGATTGAGCTTGAGGCAATCGGGCACCTTGGCCTTGCGGTGCTGGTAATCGCTGCACCGCGCCGAAGGAATGTCGAGCAGGCGGCAGGCGACGTTGGTGGGATAGATCACCCCGCTGTCCTCGTCCTCGGCTTTGTGCAGGCAGCACTGGCCGCAGCCGTCGCACAGCGCTTCCCATTCGGGCCGGGTCAGGCGCTCGATCGGCAGGGTCCAGAAATTGTCGCGCATGATGGCGGCCTAATGCACCGACTTGGCGAGATCGGCGGCGACCGCGTCGGGTCCGTCGAACACCGGCAGGATTTCGATCGGCTCGCCATTGCGGCCGAGCAGGTAGGCATGCCGGGTGTGTTCCATCAGATAGCCGCCGGGCGTCTCGCGGCCTTTGCTCTTGATCGCCGCGAACTTGGCGGCGAGCGCATCGATCTCGGCCTGACTGCCGGTCAGACCGATCAGCTTGGGCGAAAAGGCCGCGGCGAACTGCCCGACCTTGGCCGGAGTATCACGCGCCGGGTCGATGGTGATGAAGAACGGCTGGATATCGGCGGCAAGGCCGGGGTTCTTTTTGGCGAAGCGCACCAGCCCCTGGATGATCACCCCCATATCGGTCGGGCAGGCATCGGGGCAGAAGGTATAGCCGAAGTAGACGATCCGGTACTTGCCCTTGAACTGCTCCGAACTGACGCGGGTGCCGTCTTTGGCGGTGAGCGTAAACGGCGCGCCGACGGCCGCACCGGCCAGCGAAACGCCGGCAATCGGGGCCTCTTCGGGGGCGAATTTCTGACAGGCTCCGAGCGCCAGCGCGGCCCCGAGCAAAATCGTACGAATTGGCAGAACCATGGCGCGCCGGTTCATGCTCTGCTAAACCGCAAGGCGCAAGGAGCGTTTCGGGCGCCGCGGCGATTCTGCCGCCGCCCGGCGCAACAGGAGGAATTAGACCCGTGCCGAAATACCGTAAACTGACCATGCGAAAGCTCGGGATGGCATTGGCCGCGCTGCTCGCTGCTGCGGTGGCCTTGCCCGGGCCTGCGGTGGCGCAGTTCTCCGACAGCTACAAATTCCTCGAAGCGGTGCGCAAGCGCAACGATGCAGATTTGCAGAAGCTGTTCGAGAAGGGCGGCCCGAACTTGGTCAACACCCGTGACCAGACCAGCCTCGATACCGGCTTGCACATTGCCGCGCGGCAAAAGAACCTGCGCTACATCAACTTCCTGATCGCCGCCGGGGCCAATGTGAACATGCGGAACGCCAAGGGCGAGACCGCGCTGGTGCTCGCCAGCAACCTTGGCTTTATCGAAGCGGTGCCGCCGCTGATTGCGGCCGGGGCGCGGGTCGATGAAAGCAATTCGACCGGGGAAACTCCGCTGATCACCGCGGTCCACAACCGTAACATCGCGCTGATGCGGTTGCTGCTGCAAGCCGGGGCCGACCCCGACCGGACCGACAATTCGGGCCGCAGCGCGCGCGACTATGCCAAGCTCGACGGCAAGAGCGAAGCGTTGCTGGCCGAGCTCAAGGCCAGCGCCAAGCCCAAGTCCAAGCCGGGCCAGGGACCGAAGATCTTCGGTCCCAAATGAGCGGAGAGGAAAGCCTTGACGGGCTGCGTTTGGCGCTGGCCCCGGCAATCGCCGATGCGGCCGCGTTCGATGGCTGGAGCAAGCTGGCGGTAACCAACGCGGCGAGCGCGACGGGGGTCGATCCCGCCACTGCTGACTATGCCTTCGCGGGCGGCGCGATGGCGATGATCGAGGCCTGGGTGAAGAGCGTCGATGCGGCGATGGCCGAGGCTTTGCCCGCCGACAAGCTAGCTGCGATGAAGATCCGAGAGCGGATCCGCAGCCTCGTCCAGTTCCGGCTCGATGCGATCGCGCACCAGAAGGAAGCGCTTCGCCGCGCGCTGTCGCTGATGGCGATGCCGCAGAACGCGGTGCGCAGCCTCGGGCTCGGCTGGCACAGCGCGGACGTCATGTGGCGGCTCGCGGGGGACACAGCGACCGACTACAACCATTACACCAAGCGCCTGACCTTGGGATCGATCTATGCCGCGACGCTGGCGGTCTATGTCGACGACACCAGCCCCGATCACGCCGACACCCGCGCGTTTCTCGAGCGCCGGATCGAAGGGATCATGAAGTTCGAGAAAGCCAAGGCGCGCCTACTCAAGCCGCGCGACGAACAGTTCAGCCCGGCGCGGTTGCTCGGGCGGTTGCGCTATCCGGCGCGCTAAACCCTCCCCGGCACGGGGAGGGGGTCCAGCTCTGCTGGTGGAAGGGTACAGGCCAGTGGTCCTGCCCTCGCGATGTTGCGATCACCCGCGCGTTCCCCTCCACCATGCAAGGGCATGGTCCCCCTCCCCGTGCCGGGGAGGATTTATTGCGAATGACTTGCAATATCGCATCACCTGTGGCAGCGCGGCGGCGATGACGCTCGACCTGCTTCCCATTGGCCAGCGCGCGGTTGTAACCGCGGTCGACTGGGCCACGCTCGCGCCCGATGAGGCGCACCGGTTGCAGGCGCTCGGGCTCGATGTCGGCGCGCGGGTTGCACTGGCGCATCGCGGGGTCATGGGCGGAAGCGATCCGCTGGCGGTGACGATCGGACGGATGACGGTCGCCTTGCGGCGCAACCACGCCCGCGCGATGACGGTCGGGACTGTCTGAGGTGACCCAGCAGCGCAGTGCCGCGCTGGTCGGCAATCCCAACGCGGGCAAGAGCGCGCTGTTCAATGCGCTGACCGGCGCGCGGCAGAAGATCGCCAATTATCCCGGCGTCACGGTTGAGCGCAAGGCCGGACGGCTGATGCTGCCTTCGGGTGAGCCGGTCTTGCTGACCGACCTGCCCGGCAGCTACAGCCTGACCCCGACCAGCCCCGACGAGGAGGTTACCCGCAAGGTCATCCTCGGCGAGTTTCCGGGCGAACCGGCCCCGCAAGTGCTGGTGGTCGTGCTCGATGCCTCGAACCTCGAACAGCATCTGGTGTTTGCGCAGGAAGTGATCGCGCTGGGCCGTCCGGTGGTGGTGGCGCTCAACATGGTCGATCTGGCCGAGCGCGACGGCTTGGTGCTCGATCCTGCCGCCTTGCAGGAAGCGCTCGGGGTGCCGGTGGTGGCAACCGTGGCGGTGCGGCGGCGCGGCCTGACCGAGCTTGCCGAGGCGATTGCCGCCGCCGAAGCGCGCGCGCCCGAGCATCACCGACCGCACGTCGATCAAACCGAACGCCGCGTCACCGCTCATGCGATTGCGGCGGCCGCGATCATATCGGAAACCGCCAAGCACCGGCTGCACAGCAAGCTCGACCGGGTGCTGCTCCACCCGTGGCTCGGCCCGCTGATCCTGTTTGCGCTGTTGTTCGTGGTGTTCCAGGCGGTGTTCACCTGGGCCACGCCGTTTGCCGACGCGCTGGAAGCCGGGGTTTCCTGGCTGTCGGTCACGGCGAAAGACATCCTGCCCGCTGGATTGGCCCGCGATCTGCTGACCGAGGGAGTGATTTCGGGGGTCGGTTCGGTGGTGGTGTTCCTGCCCCAGATCGTGATCCTGTTCTTCTTCATTCTGGCGATGGAAGCCTCGGGCTACATGGCGCGCGCGGCGTTCCTGATGGACCGGCTGATGGCGATGGTCGGGCTGTCGGGGCGCAGCTTCATCCCGCTGCTGTCGAGCTTCGCCTGCGCCATCCCGGGGATCATGGCGACCCGCAGCATCACCGATCCCAAGGACCGGCTGACCACGATCCTGATCGCGCCCTTGATGACCTGCTCGGCGCGGCTGCCGGTCTATGCGGTGATCATCGCTGCCTTCATCCCTAACCGCAATGTCGGCGGCGGGGTTGGCCTGCAGGGGCTGGTGCTGCTGGGCCTCTATGTCATCGGCATCGCCGGGGCGATGGTGGTGGCGCTGGTGCTGCGCCGCTCGGTCACCAAGGGCGCGGCGAGCGGCTTCATCATGGAACTGCCCAAATATCAGCTGCCCAATCTCAAGGATTTGCTGATCGGGCTGTGGCAGCGGGCGTGGATCTTCCTGCGCCGGGCCGGCACGATCATCTTCATGGTCACTGTGGTGCTGTGGCTGCTGCTGAATTTCCCCCGCGCGGAACCGGGTCAGAACCAGGTCGATGCCTCGATCGCCGGGCATGTGGCCAATGGCCTGGCGGTGGTGGTCGAACCGATCGGGTTCAACCGCGATATCGCACTGGCGCTGATCCCGGCGATGGCCGCGCGCGAAGTGGCGGTCAGCTCGCTCGCCACGACTTATGCAGTCTCCGCCCCCGATGACGCGGCGGTCGCGGTCAAGCTGGGCGATCAGCTCAGAGCCAACTGGAGCCTGCCCACCGCGCTCGCCTTCCTCGCGTGGTTTGTCTTCGCTCCCCAATGCATGAGCACCATCGCGGTCACCCGGCGCGAAACCAACGGGTGGAAATGGCCGATTTTTATGCTGGGGTACCTGTTTGCCCTGGCCTATATTTTTGCCGGGCTGACTTACTGGACGGCGGTGTGGCTGGGGCTGGGGTAGGATCGGCTCTCGCCAAGGCGCAAAGGCGCAAAGAAGATTGAAACCCTCTTCCTCCTTTGCGCCTTCGCGAGCGCCAAGCCGCGCCTGTGCAAACCGCGCTTTGTGAAACTGGCACTCGCCGTGGCAAGCGGCTAGTCCGAGGAACACAATTCCAAAGGGACTCGATTCGATGGCAGGCAGCGTCAACAAGGTTATCATCGTCGGCAATCTGGGCGCTGACCCCGAGGTCAAGAGCTTCCAGAACGGCGGCAAGGTCTGCAACCTGCGGATCGCCACCTCCGAAAACTGGAAAGACAAGAACACCGGCGAAAAGCAGGAACGCACCGAATGGCATTCGGTCGCGATCTTTTCCGAAGGCCTCGCCGGGGTCGCCGAACGGTTCCTGCGCAAGGGCAGCAAGGTCTATATCGAAGGCCAGCTGCGCACCCGCAAGTGGCAGGACCAGTCGGGCAACGATCGCTATTCGACCGAAGTGGTGTTGCAAGGCCCGGGGTCGGTGCTGACCATGCTCGACGGCGCGCCCGGTGGCGGCCAGGGCGGCGGTTCGGGCGGTGGCGGTGGCCAGCGCTCGGGCGGCGGTAGCGGCGGCGGTGCTCCGTCCGGCGGCGGCCAGCGTTCGGGCGGCGGCAATGTCGGCGGCGGCGGCGGGTTCGCCGACGATCTGGATGACGATATTCCGTTCTGAGCCAAGCCGCTCAATTCTTCCCGAGTAAATCCTTGAGCGCCGCGAATGGCCCGCTGGGTTCCTGCTGCGCCAACTTGTGCCGCGCTTCTGTGGCGCCCGGGCCTTCGAGATAGGGATCGATCGCCAGACCCAGCGTCTGCGCCACCGCTTCGCCCAGATCGAACTGGTGCCCGTCCATCTCGATCTGGTCGAGCATCTCGGCGTCGAGCTCGATCTCCTCGGCCTGCGCGGCATGGGCGGGGACGAAATGCAGCGCGATCGGTTCGTGGATCCGCATCGGCAGGTCTTCGGCCGAGACCGCGCAGCTTTGCACAATATCGGCGTTAAGCTGGCCCGCCGCACGCACGCTTGGCCCATCGCGGGTGAGCGTGATCCGCGCGCTGAGGTGCTTGACCCGGACCAGATCGAAGCGTTTGGCGAGCGCGGCGCATTCGTCCGGGCTGGCCTTGATTTCGAGCGGCGCGGGCGGCAGTTGGCGCGCGTCGACAATCCGGGACAGTTCGCTCACCGCGGGATCTCTCCGGCGAGCAGCGCGGCATCCTCGGTGGCGGCCAAAGTCGCCGCGATCGCCCGCATTTCCTTCGCCACCGCAGCGGCATCGGCGCCTTCGATCATCGTGATATTGCGCTCCACCGCAGCGGTCAGGGCAGCGTCATCGGGTTCGGTCAGGGCGGCGCGGAAGGCGTCGATCCGCCCGCCCAGCGCGCTCATCAGCTTGCCCATATGCTTGGCCATGACCACGTCGCCGACCCCGCTCTGGCGCAGTTGCCCATCCATATCGGAGACGAACAGCTCGGTCAGCCGCGCAGTTTGGCTGCGCACCGCCGCGCTCGCCTCCAGCCGCAGCAGGACCAGGCCGAGCACCACGGTGATTGCGTCGAACCGCCCGGCGACGGTATCGGCGATCCCGCCATGCACGTACCATTGCGGTTCGCGGGCCACTTCGACCACGCGGTGCCACAGCGGCCGCAGGTTGGTCTCGTCGGTTTTGGGCCCCAGCAGGCGATCTAACAGCGCCATATATGCGCGCACCTTTCATTCAGTTGCAGTTAAACGCGGTGGCCCCAAGCGGCCTTATTGCGCAGCGCGGCAAGGCAGCCTAAGGCTGGCCCCGCGATAGATCATAGGGCTGCGCGCTTCAATGGCGGCACGGCGACGGAGCGATATCAAGATGCAGGCCAAGGCTAAATTACCCGGAATTTTGCTGGCAGGAACGGCGCTCGCCATGGGGCTGAGCGGCTGTGCGTCGATCAAGGATCACCGCGGTTATCTGGTCGATGCAACCTTGCTCGATTCGGTCCAGGCCGGGACCGACAATCGCGCTTCGGTTGAAAAGATGCTTGGCCGGCCCAGCTTCATCAGCCAGTTCGGGCGGCAGGACTGGTACTACGTCTCGACCAACACCCGCCAGGCCGCGTTCACCGCGCCGCACGCCAAGGAACAGCTGATGATCCACATCGTGTTCGACGACAAGGGCAACGTTGCCGCGGTGGAACGCACCGGCATGGAAAAGGTTGCGCGGCTCAGCCCCGATGGCGACAAGACCCCCACGCTCGGCCGCAATCGCAGCTTCCTTGAAGACCTGTTCGGCAATATCGGCCAGGTTGGCGCGGGCGGTGCCGGCGGCCAGAGCAGCGGTCCGGGCGGGCCTAACGGTAGTTAAGGTTGAAGCGCGCGGGATCGCACATATATCCCGCGCATGACTGATCACAATTCCAGCCACGGCCTCATCCAGTGGCACGGCACCACCATCATCGGCGTCAAGGCGGGCGGCAAGACCGTGATCGCGGGCGACGGCCAGGTGTCGATGGGCAACACCGTGATGAAGCCCAACGCCAAAAAGGTCCGCCGGCTGGGTGACGGAAGCGTCATCGCCGGGTTTGCCGGGGCGACCGCCGATGCCTTCACCCTGTTCGAGCGGCTCGAGAAAAAGCTTGAGCAGCACCGCGGGCAATTGATGCGCGCTGCGGTCGAGCTCGCCAAGGACTGGCGCACCGACAAGTATTTGCGCAATCTTGAGGCGCTGATGATCGTCGCTGACAAAGACGTGCTGCTGATCCTCACCGGTAACGGCGACGTGCTCGAGCCCGAGGAAGGCATCGCCGCGATCGGATCGGGCGGCAATTATGCGCTGTCCGCCGCCAAGGCGCTGGTCGAATATGAGAGCGACCCCGAAAAGATCGCCCGCCGCGCGATGGCGGTGGCGGCCGAAGTCTGCGTGTTTACGAATGACCGCGTGACGGTCGAGACGGTCTGATCCCATGCAAGACAACCTGACCCCCAAAGCGATCGTCGCCGCATTGGACGAACACATCATCGGCCAGCGCGATGCCAAGAAGGCGGTCGCGGTCGCCTTGCGCAACCGCTGGCGGCGGCAACGCCTCTCGCCCGAATTGCGCGACGAGGTGACGCCTAAGAACATCCTGATGATCGGGCCCACGGGTTGCGGCAAGACCGAGATTTCGCGGCGGCTCGCCAAGCTCGCCGAAGCGCCGTTCGTCAAGGTCGAGGCGACCAAGTTCACCGAGGTCGGCTATGTCGGGCGCGATGTCGAACAGATCGCGCGCGACCTGGTCGAGGAAGCGATCCGGCTCGAAAAGGACCGCCGCCGCGAAGCCGTGCGCGAAGCCGCCGAGAAGGGCGCGATGGACCGGCTGCTTAAAGCCTTGGTCGGCGACGGGGCCTCCGAAGCCACCCGCGAAAGCTTCCGCCAGCGCATCAAAGAGCACGCGATGGACGATACCGAGATCGAGATCGAGGTTGAGGATAGCCCCGCAGGCGGCTTCGAGCTGCCCGGGATGGGCGGCAGTATGGGCATGATCAACCTCAGCGACATGATGTCCAAGGCGATGGGCAAGCAGGCCTTGAAGCGGCGCAAGCTCAAGGTGCCCGATGCCTGGGCCAAGCTGGTCGAGGAGGAAGCCGACAAGCGCATGGATCAGGACGACGTCGCCCGGGTCGCGCTGCTCAACGCCGAAACCAACGGCATCGTGTTCATCGACGAGATCGACAAGATCGCGGTGTCCGACGTGCGCGGCGGCTCGGTCAGCCGCGAAGGTGTCCAGCGCGATCTGCTGCCGCTGATCGAGGGCACTACGGTGGCGACCAAGTACGGCCCGATGAAAACCGACCACGTGCTGTTCATCGCCAGCGGCGCGTTCCACATCGCCAAGCCCAGTGACATGCTGCCCGAATTGCAAGGCCGCCTGCCGATCCGGGTCGAATTGCAGGCGCTGAGCGAAGACGATTTCGTCCGCATCCTCAGCGAAACCCGCGCCAATCTCGTGTCGCAATACCAGGCCCTGCTGGCGACCGAGAAGCTGACCGTCGAGATCACCCCCGGCGCAATCCGCGCGGTTGCGAAGATCGCCGCGCAAGTCAACGAAGCGGTCGAGAACATCGGCGCGCGGCGGCTCCAGACGGTGATGGAAAAGCTGCTCGAAGAGCTGAGCTTTGAGGCCGAAGACCGCAGCGGCGAGACGGTGATGGTGGACGAGGCCTATGTTCTGGATAAACTGGCCGGCCTCGCCAAGGATACCGATCTGTCGAAGTATATTTTGTAATTCCAAAATCCTCCCCTTCTGGGGGAGGTGGCAGCCCAATGGGCTGACGGTGGGGGCTTTGAAAGACAATTGCCGGGCACCAAATCGCCCCCACCGCCTCGTTTCACTCGGCACCTCCCACAGAGGGGGAGGATCTGTTACAGTTGACCCATGCAAACCCCCGACGACAAACCGATCTACCGCCTGCTCACCGGCCACGACGACCGCGCCTATTGCGAACGGGTGTCCGAAGCGCTTGAGCAGGGCTGGCGGCTGTATGGTTCGCCAACTATGGCGTGGCATGGTGACGAAGGCGCCATGAAGTGTGCGCAGGCGGTGGTCTGGCATGAGGCCGATGTGGTGAAGTGACCAAGGTCCTCTCCATTTTCACGGAGTGCAAATGGGGAGGTGGCGCGCCCGCAGGGCGTGACGGTGGGGTTTCTGGGCTGGCGTCGATACCCCTCCGTCAGCCGCTGAAGCGACTGCCACCTCCCCGTTTGTGCTTCGCAAAAACGGAGAGGATCTTTATTCCGCCGCCTCGACCACGTCCTGGGCCTCGTTCGCCTGCCGGTTCCACATATCGGCATAAAGCCCATCGCGCCGCAGCAGTTCGCTGTGGCTGCCGCTCTCGGCCAAGGCACCATCGGCCAGCACGAAAATCCGGTCGGCGTCGGCAATGGTCGAGAGCCGGTGCGCGATGCTGAGCGAGGTGCGCCCCGTGGAAACCCGGTGCAACGTGGCGAGAATGTCCTGCTCGGTGCGGGTGTCGAGCGCCGAGGTCGCCTCATCGAGCAGCAGGATCGGCGGGTTCTTGACCAGCGTGCGGGCAATCGCGACGCGCTGTTTCTCGCCGCCCGACAGTTTCAGCCCACGCTCGCCCACTTCGGTGTCGTAGCCTTGCGGCAGGCGTTTGATGAGTTCGGACAGCGCCGCCCCGCGTGCCGCCGCGTCAACCTCCGCCTGCCCCGCGCCGTCGCGGCCATAGGCGATATTGTAGCCGATGGTGTCGTTGAACAGCACCGAATCCTGCGGGACGATCCCGATCGCCTGGCGCAGGCTGGCTTGCGTCACTTCGCGGATATCCTGCCCGTCGATCAGGATCCGTCCGCTCCACGGATCGTAAAACCGGAACACCAGCCGCGCGATCGTGCTCTTGCCCGCGCCCGATGGCCCGACCACCGCGACCTGCCATCCGGCCGGGACCTCGAAGCTCAGGCCTTTGAGGATCGTGCGGTCTGGCTCATACCCGAACACCACATCCTCGAACGCCAGCGTCGGCCGGCTGACGACCAGCGCCGGGGCACCAGGCAGATCGCGCACCTCGACCTCGGTGTCGATCAGTTTGAACATCGCCGCCATGTCGATCAGGCCCTGGCGGATGGTGCGGTACACCATCCCCAGCATGTCGAGCGGGCGGAACAGCTGGGTCAGGTACGTCTGCACGAACACCAGCTGACCGATGGTATATTTGCCCTGCGCCCAGCCATAGACCGTCCAGGCCATCGCGCCCGCCATCAGCAGGTTGACCACCAGCGCCTGCATGATGTTCAGCAGCCCGAGCGAATTCTCCGATTTGACCGCAGCATCGGCATAAGCACTGGTGGCCTGGGCATAGCGTGCCTGTTCGCGCGGTTCGGCGGCGAAGTATTTGACCGTTTCGTAATTGAGCAGCGAATCGACCGCGCGGCTGAGCGCCTGTCCGTCGAGCCGGTTCATCCGCTCGCGCAGATGCGTACGCCATTCGGTGATCCAGCGGGTCAGCGCGATATAGGCGATCACTGCGACTGCGGTCGCCGCGACCAGCCCCCAGCCAAAGGTAGTGTAGAAGATGATCGCCACCACGATCAGCTGGATGATCGTCGGCGCGATGTTGAACAGCAGGAAATAAAGCATCGTGTCGATGCTCTTGGTCCCGCGCTCGATCACCTTGGTCACTTCGCCGGTGCGCCGCGCGAGGTGGAAGCGCAGCGACAAGCGGTGGAGCCGCGCAAACACGTCCTCGGCCAGCCGCCGGGTCGCATCCTGCCCGACGCGTTCGAACACGATATTGCGCAAGTTGTCGAAGATCACCCCGCCGAACCGGCCGACCCCGAAAGCGACGACCCAGCCGAGCGCGAGCTGGAGCGCGGCCGGCCCGCGCAGGCTCATCGCGTCGATTGCCCACTTGAGGAAGTAGGGCAGGCTCATGCTGAGCGTCATCGAGGCGAGGATCAGCAGGCACGACAGCACGATCCGCCAGCGCAGCCCGGGCCGATCGCTCGGCCACAGGTAGGGCATGAAGCGCAGCAAAGTGCCCCAGCCGTCGTGGGCCACTTCGTGTTTGGGTGGAGTGTCAGGATCAGGCGGCATCGCCCCCATGTAGGGCGGCGGCGGTTAAATGCAAAAGTGCCGATCCTAAGCCCCTCCCCATGGGGGGTTGGGGTGGGGGAGCGTGGCTGCCAAGCCGCGCGTCAACGCCGGTGTCGAACCCCTGCTCCCAGCCCCTCCCCGTCGGGTAGGGGAGCAAGACGGTATCAGCTTCAGCATTTTCCTACATCGCCGCGTTCTGTCATTGTGCGGACGTTGCGGTTGTGGGCACCGACAACCGCAGCTTTTGCAGCGGTATCAGGTTTTTCGGCAGGTTCGTTTTGGTGTGACCTTTGTGTGACCTTTGGCCCTCGTCCCGCTCAGCGGTAAGCCCCTTTCGGCAGGTCGAAGTAAATCCGCCGGGTCGAGAAATCGATCGCGATCCGGTCAAGCGAGCGCATGTCGCGCATGCCGAGGAACAGCGCGGGCTTTTCCGCGAGGCCCAGTGCCTTGAACGGCGGCGCATCGGCATAGGCGATCACCACGTTGCCGAAGTTCATCTCATTGATCTTGAGGTTGTCGGCAACGCCGAGGTCGGCAGTGATCTCTTGGCCCGTCACACTGCGCAGCACCATCGTGCCGCTGCCATGCGTGCTGGCCAGCGCCTTTTGCAGCGCCCGGTTGCCGATCGAGTATTCGGCGCCGGTATCGATCACCACGTTGACCCTGACCCCGTCGATCACCGCATCGGTCAAGATCAGCTGGCCCGAGCGGCGCCGCGCAACGACGACGATTTCATAGCCGCGATTGCCGCCCAGTGCCCTGGCATCGTCGACCGCGATAATCCCCTTGCGGAAATCGATCTGGACGCGCTGGCCCTGCAGACTGTCGAGCCCGAGGATTCCTTCGGCCCCGATATCATCCCCGGGCAGCAGCGGGGCGAGCAGGCTGTAAAAGCTGCGCTGACCCAGGTCGATCTGGTCGACAATCACCGTATCGACTTCCCGCGTCCCGGCCACGCCGACCAGGCGGGCCTTGGCGGTGGCCTTGAGCGACAGCCGCCCGGCGAGCGCAGTGCTGAGCACGGTGTTCTGTGCGCCGGTATCGATCAGAAAGCGGAACGGGCCCTGGTCGGCGATGCGCACCTGCACGGTCATCCGGTTGTGCTGGTCGGTCTTGATCGCCAGGACGTCGACCGTGGTGGCGGGCTGGGTGCTCTCCTGTCCGGCGAGTAAGGGGAAGGTCGCAGCCAAGGGCACCAGCGCGGCCAGCAAGGGATGCATCGGCATGATTGTTTCCTCTCCGCCGCAAACAATACCACACATTTGCCATTGCCACCATTTGGCGGCGCGGCTGGCCTTCGCTGCGCGGGGGGGGCGGGCGTTGGCGTTTGGTTAACGCGGCTTTGCTATGCGCAAGGGATGGATACGCTGGCCGACCGGGCCTTGCGCAAATTGCGCGAGCTGCATTTCAATCGCACGGTGCGCGCGGTGCTCGCTGCGCCGCCGGTGCGCAGCGCCGATGATGGCGTGGTGATCTTCTCGATGATCGGAACACGGGTATTGCTGCCCTATCTGGTCGCGGCCAAGTCGCTCCATGCGCGGTTGGGGCGCGGCCGGTTTGCCATTCTGGATGACGGGACCTTGACCGAGGCCGACAAGCGCCTGCTCGAGGCGCATCTGGACCGGCCCGAACTGCGCTCGATCGCCGCGGTCGACGTGGGCGACTGCCCCCGCGGTGGGTGCTGGGAGCGGTTGCTGACCCTGCTCGAACTGCGCCGTGACAATTATGTGATCCAGCTCGATTCCGATACGGTAACGCTGGGTCCAGTCGATGAAATAGCACTGGCGATCGATCAGCGCCGCGACTTCACCTTGCGCGGCGAAGCCGGCTCGGCCTGGCTGCCGGTGACCAGCTTTGCGGCCGACTTTGCCGACTTGCCCGCATCGGCGCATGTCCAGATCAAGATCGAAGCACTGCTGCCGCAAGTGGCTGCCGCTGCCGGCGGACTGACGCATTACGTGCGCGGCTGCGCCGGGTTCGCCGGCTTTGCGCCGGGCGGTCCGGGGCGCGAGCTGGCCGATTTGTTCAGCCGCGCCGCCGCCGCCGAGCTGAGCCCCCAAGTCTGGGCGCAGTGGGGCAGCGAGCAGGTCATGTCGAACCTCTACATCGCCAACGAAGGCCAGCCGGTGCTGCTGCCGTACGATCGCTACCTCAACTTCTGGAACGAGCCGATCACCAGCAAGGCCGCCTTCGTCCACTTCGTCGGGACCTTCCGCTATCACGGCGGGGCCTATGCCGCTGCGGCGCGGTGCGCGTTGGACGACCTTAGCGCTTAAGCACCAGGTCGAGCAGTTCGCGCAGCCGGCTGCGGGCGAAGACCAGCATCCACCCGGCGTAGATCGCGCCGCCAGAGCCGACCAGCAAGCCCAGCCGCAGCAGCGCGGGGAGGGGCGGCAATGCGCGGTCGAGCATCGTTACCCCCAGCGCCATCGCCAGTGCACCGAGCACCGGCGGCAGCAGCGCGTCGCGCAAGTCCGCGGCCTTCACCCCGATCAGCGGCATGATCCACACCGCCGAAATTGCAGTAAGCAAAGGATAGGCCACCAGCCAGCTCGCCGCGATGCCGGGGGCGCCCCAGTGGACCCCCACCAGATAACACAGCGGCATCAGCACCGCGCCAAGCACGGCAGCGCGCGTGGTCACGCGCGGATGTCCGCAGGCGTTGGCGGCGGGGCCGAACAAGACGTGCAGCGTCATGAACGGCATCGCGATGCACAACAGCTGCACCACCGGCGCGCTCGCCATCCACTTGTCGCCGAGCATCACCTTGACCGCTGGAAAGGCGACCGCCGCGAGGCCAAGGCAAAACGGTAGCGCGATCGTCATGATCACGCGCACCGATTTGAGGAACCCGGCGGCGACCGCGCCGAGGTCATCCTGAATCTGGGCATAGGCCGAAAACGCGACCTCGTTGAGCGGCGGGACCACCTTGGTCACGAACACCTGCGAGAGGAACAGCGCGGTGGTGTAGAAGCCCAGCTCATGCGGGGCGAACGTGCGGCCCGCGACGATGATGTCCGACTGGGTCTGCATGAACCAGAAGATCTGCCCGGCCATGATCGTCCCGCCATAGCCCGCCAGCGCGCGCGCCCCGCGAAAGTCGAAGCTCGGCCACATCCACGCGCGGGCGGCGGTAATCGTGCCGAGCGCGCGGCTGGCGAACATCACGAACGGTGCGGCAACCAGCGTCCACACGCCAAGGCCCGCCAGCGCGCAGCCTAGTGCGGTCGCGGCGCTGAGCAGCGCGGAGACGACATTGACCTGCGCCTGGCGGCGGAAATCCATCTTGCGTGACAGCACGGCATAGCCGAGCGCCTGAAACGGGTTGGTCAGGTAGATCAGCGCCTGCACCCGCAGCAGATCGGCGATGATCGGCTGGCGGTAGTATGCGGCGACCAAGGGCGCGACCAGGATTTGCAGCACCGTCAGCCCGACATTGACCACGATCAGCAGCCCGAACAACTGCCGCAATTGTTCCTTGCCGCCATCGCGCTGGGCGATCGCGGCGTTGGCAAAACCGTAACCGTTAAGCAGCCCGAACAAGACCAGAACCACGCTGGTCATCGCGAACAGGCCGTAATCGGTCGGCGAGAGGATGCGGATGACCATGAAGGTCGATCCCCAGGCGACCAGCTGGCTGAACACTTGCGTGCCCGAACGCCAGATCACCGCGCTGCGCACCTGGCTGCGCAGCTTGCGGTCGGCTTCGAGGCTGGTGGCAGCCAGATCCGCGGCGCTCATGGCTTGGCTCCGCTCAGCACGGCTGCGAGCGCCGGGCGTCTGGCTTTGCGCGCGCGTGCTTCGCTGCGCCAGCCGAGCATCGGCCGGGCGAGGCCGGGCATGATCCGCCATAAGGCGAACGATAGCGTCCACACCGGTCCCTCGACCTGGCTGCGCAGCGCGCGCAGGTCGGACAGACCGCGGGCGATCTCCCCGCCGGCGATCCGCAGCAGCGCGTGCTCGAAGTCGAGCGCCTGGCGGGTTTCCTCGATCATCGCGGCAATGACCGGCTGGGCCGGATGATCGCCGGGCAGGCGTTTTTGCGCGCCCAGATACACCCGGAGATTGCCCTGCAGCAGCCGGACCGGATTGTCCGAGACGGAGTGGGGCCGCACGCGGTATTCGCCGAGCACCCGATCGACATAGTGTGCATTGCCGCCCAGTTCGAGCAGCCGCACCCACAGGTCGAGGTCTTCGGAATGGGTCATGCTCTCATTGAAACCGCCGACCTGATTGAAATCGGACCGGCGGAAGGTGGTGCCGATGTAGACGCTGAAGCCGCGGTCGAGCACGTCGGTCAGGCTGCCATGCACCCCGTCGCCGCTGCCCTGGTACCGGGTAAAACAAAGCCGTTCGCGCGAGACCGCCCCGAACACCAGCGCGTTGCAAGTCGCCAGCCGCACCGACAGGTCGTTTTCCAGTACGGGGGCCATGGCGGCGAGGTAACCTGGCCGCAAGCGGTCGTCGCCGTCGAGCAGCGCGATCAGCGGGGCGGTGGTTGCGGCGATGGCGGTATTGCGCGCGGCGGAAACCCCGTGGTTGCCCGATGCGATGAAGTGGATGCGCGGATCGCGCAGGAACGGCGAGACTGCCGCGGCGACATCGTCGGGTGCGCCGTCGTCGATCACCACGCATTCCCATTCGGTCAGCGTCTGCGTTTGCAGCGACGCCAGCGCTTCGCCGAGCAGGTGCGCCAAGCCGTAGGCGGGCACGATCACGGCGACGCGCGCCGAAATGCTAGAATCAGGAGTATTTGCGACCTTGGCCATGGCCCGCAAGCTATAGCGAATGGGCGTTAATCATCGGCTTACGCGGCCAAATGCGGCCAAAAGTCACCCGAATTTGCGGTGGTGCGGTGCCTGCGAGGGCCAGGCCACCCCAAAAACATTAGGTTTTCTGCGGGTTTGACGGGCTTTGAAATATAATTGCAAAAATGCGTTGACCGACTCAAGGCGCCTCCATATATGCCCGGTCACCGGAACGGAGCGGCCGACAAACATCGGCTGAAACGGACTGGTCGCCAACATTCACGGACAACAGTCCCCCGAGATAAAAATCGGGGTACCTTGGTTGTCCGCTTTGTTTCGTCGGTGGCTCTTTGACATTGTCGGTTTAGATGAAGGGACATGTGGGCGACGGCGCCCGGTCCGGGGATTTTCAAGCTCCGGATACCGGTTAAAACAAGCCGTTACCTAATTGGTTCCAGCAGGGTTCGCCTTGGTGGGATCATTCATGTCCTAACGTAACCATACGTTTGACAAGTGCAGGTATCGGCTCCTTGAAATTCATTCGTTAGCGGTTTGCGGGGCTTGCCCCGTGCCGGTGATGGATGTGACACAAACTTGAGAGTTTGATCCTGGCTCAGAATGAACGCTGGCGGCATGCCTAACACATGCAAGTCGAACGAACCTCCAGCTTCGGCTGGATGGTTAGTGGCGCACGGGTGCGTAACGCGTGGGAATCTGCCCTTTGCTTCGGAATAACAGTTAGAAATGACTGCTAATACCGGATGATGTCTTCGGACCAAAGATTTATCGGCAAAGGATGAGCCCGCGTAAGATTAGCTAG
>JANYGC010000046.1 GCA_025359425.1 Sphingomonadaceae bacterium | reverse complement strand
GAAGGTTTCAGGGTTAAACTGAACGTCGATTGGCTTGCGACCAGATTTCTCGGTGACGAGGTCTTCTTCCAGCTCGATCAGCTGGGCCTTTTTGAGTGCAGTCTCGCTCACGCCCCGCCTCCGCTGCCGCCACCGACCAATTCGAACTTTTCGTAAGTCAGCGCGAATTCCTCGACCGCGATCTGGCCGTCCTTGGCGTTGAGCGACGGGGCCTTTAATTTGACCGGGAGGCAGCGATGGAGCTGGAACCGTGCGCGTTCGGTGACACCGTCGGCAGCCAGCAGGACAACCTCGGCATTGGCCCGCAGCGCGGGGTTGGCGACGGTGTCCTGCGCCCATTGCCACAGATCGAAATTGTCGGTCATGCCCCGCTTGAGCGTCAGGTTGGCATAGGCCGCCTGGCCGGGTACGCGGACCACGCGGTCGTTGGCGCCGCCTTCCTTGATCGACTTGACGTCGTAGGTCACCTCCAGCCCGTCGCACTCGGCAAAGGAGGCTTTGGCAAGCGGTGTGCTGGCCCCGTCGGGATAAATCTCGACCGCGAAGTTGAACGCGCTGAACGGGCGAGGGGCGAGGCTCATGCGGCCTCTGCCAGGGTCAGCCGGGCCCCTTGCTGGACCAGCCGGAAAGTCAGGAAGCGCAGCGGCTGCGATGGGGCGACGCCAATCTCGGCGACCAGCCGTCCGGCGTCGCGATCGGCCGCGGTTGTGGCAATCGCCAGCCGCCAGCCTTGCCGCCCCCCGGCAAACGCGCCGCGCCGCTGGAAATCGCCCAGCATCTGGCTGAATTCACGTTCAAGCGCACGGCGCACCACGTCGCCATTGGGCTCGAACACCAGCGGCTCGCCGCGCCGCAGCGCGACCAGCCGCAACATGGTCATCAGCCGCCGGACGTTGAGTTGACGCCATTCGGGCTCGTCCGACAAGGTCATCGCATCGCCAGCGGCAAACCCGCGTCCGGCGGCGACCATGGCATTGATCCGCGCCTCCTGGAGGACCAGCCGCGCGCGCGGATCGAACCGCGGTGTAACTCCAACGACGTCGGCAATCGCCCGGTTGGCCGGCGAAATCCACGCCCCGTCGCCTCGGGCCAGCCGCGCCATCTGCCCCGCAACACAGCCTTCGGGCGGACTGGCGCTGAGCAGGTTGCGGCCATCGGGCGCGGCGCGATAGAGCAGCCAGCCATGGTAAAGCGCCCCATAGGAGAGCACCCGCTGTTCTTGCGGGCCAAGCTGGTCGGCGCGGGCAAAGTCCGGTGCCAGTGCGGTGAGCCGCGCCGCTTGCAACCGCGCCTCGGCCTGATTCAACGCCGCAGGGAACGAGAGCAGCGCGAACAAGCTGTGCGAGCCAGCCGCCGCCCGCAGCAGCGCCAGTTGCCAGCGGACCAGCGCAGCGGGATCGCCAGCGGTCGCAACGTAGTCGGCGCGGCGAACTTGCACCGCGAACACCGACCAGGCCGAAAGATTGGCACCATCGTCGGCGCGCAGCCGGAAGTACCAGGTGCCCTGGCCCAGGGTGCTGAGCGCAAAGCTGCTGGCTGTGCCGCGATAGATTTCGGCGCTGACCGCGAAATCGGCCGCGCCCGATTGCTCGAGCACGACCGGCACGCCGGCTGGGCCATCGCGCCACCGCAGCATGAAATTGCCATCGCGAACGGGGGTAACCGGGCCGCTCAGACGCGGCGCGTCGAGCAGGCGGGTGGTGCTATCGAGGAAGCGCGAGAAATCGGGCGCGGCAAGATCATCCGGCGCTTCACTGCCACGGCAGCCGCCCAGGTGATCGCGCCAGCTGGGCGGGGTCCCGGTGTCCGCTGCGGGCCTTCCCGGCACTCCGCTGCCCACCGCCAGATCCCAGCCGGGCTGGGTCAGATCGGGCACGGCGATGATCGTGGGATAGCCGAAGGCGCTGTCGGGCGTATCGAGCAAGGCATGCATCCCGAACAACTGGCGTTCGGTCAGGTCGCGCTGCTGGGCGAGCGCCACCGCGACCCGGTCGGCCGGCAGAGCCGCAAAGGCTGGGTCGAGGAACAATGCATCGTCGAGCAGCGCCAGCCCATCGCGTTGCAAAGCGCGGCGTCCGTCGTGCACAGCCTGACTGCGCGCAGCAAAAGCGGGTGCAGCGCCTAGCGGCAGCCAGCAAGCGCGGAGCAGTTCGCGATCGGCAGCGGTGAAAGCGAGCGTGCCGAAGCGGCTGGCCGCAGCCGCGAATGCATTGCCATCGGCTGCGGCGGACAACCGCGCCCGGTCTTTGTTGCGCAGCGCCAGATGGGGACGTGCCGCGGCCCGGCGGTGGCCGGGCAAAGCATACCAGCGGTCATCATCGACCAGCGCAAGCAGGCCACCTGGCCCGGTCAGAACCGGCTCGATCCTGCTGCTGATCGTCCGGTCGCCGGCCAGATTTGCAGCCAGGTCAAGCTGCACCCGGCGGGCCGAAAAGCTGCCGCGCGGTGCGTCGTGCGAAATCTCGCGCCAGCATGCCCCGTGCGCGATCGGACCCCGCCAGCTTTCCAGCATCATCCAGATTGCCTGATTGGGCGCAAAGAAGCGCAGCCACGCGCCCGGATCGGTCGCGGCTGGGGTTTCGGCGAATGCCAATTCAGCCTTGTTGTCTTTGCGCTCGAACTGCGCGGCGTAATGATGGCCATGGCCGGGGACCTGGGCGTGCCCGGCAATCACAATGTCGTCGCCGCTGTCGCAACGGGCAAACGAGGCGCACCATAGTGCGTGGCACTCGCCGCCGCGCAACCGGATCACCCGGGCGTAGCGCCGGACCCGGTCATCGGCCGCAGCAAATTCGATCAACGCGCGGACCGGAACACCGCCGGGATCGGCGAAGCGCACGCCGTTATGAGTGGCGCGGAAGCCTTGCAGTTGCAACGCAGTGGCGCTGCTTGCCCCGGGCGAATCGAGGTCGGGCAAATCCGCCAGCTTGGCGCAGGTCTTGATCGCCAGCGGGGTCAATACCGTGCGCGCCTGGACGCTCAGCGCGTCGGACCAGCTGCCCGGACTGGCGGCGCTCAGCCATGCCGGGCGCAGCCGCGAATGGCTGCTGGCGGCACTGCCGGGCAGCCGTTGCAACACCCCGGGCACCGCGAAACTCGCGCTCGCTGCGATTGCGGTATCAAGCGGCGCTCGCCCACTGGCTGCCAGCCAGCTCGCTTCGCTGGCGGCCGTCCGGGCGATCCGGCTGACCCAGCATTTGCGCCCGCCATTGGCGAAGAACCCGCGCACTGTACTGGCCAGATGTCCGGTCAAATCGCGCCCGCCGTGCGGATTGGCGGCCAGAATCACATCGCCCCCGAACACCGCCTCGAAGCCGGCGACACTGTCGATTGCCACCGCCCGGTGGCACGGCCCACGCAGCGCAAAGCCGGCGAAGGCCGCTATATCCATCGGCGGCAGCGCCGCTCCCGGCTCGCTCGGAGCCGGTTCGATGGATATACCAGGCAGTCGGGGGGGGATCGGCTTCACCGGCTCATTCCATCTCAAGCCGTTCATAGGCCAGCACCAGCTCTTCCATCGCAACGTCGGTGCCTTTGGCATTGAGCGGCCCCGAGGTGTGCTTGGTCATGCGCGCGCGCAGCAGCTTCCAGGTCTGGACCGTTTCGGAATGGTCCTCGTTCTGGAGCTGGATGGTCACCGTGCGCAGCGCGCCCTGATCGCCGTTGCGGATCTGGTCGAGCCATTTGTACAGGTTGAGCGAGCCGATCACCCCGCGCTTCATGGTGACGTCGCTGGCCTTGTTCATGCCGGTGATCTTCATCACCGAATTCTCGCGGCTGTTGCCGGC
The DNA here is from genome assembly GCA_025359425.1 of Sphingomonadaceae bacterium. Classification (GTDB taxonomy): domain Bacteria; phylum Pseudomonadota; class Alphaproteobacteria; order Sphingomonadales; family Sphingomonadaceae; genus Novosphingobium. The sequence continues at coordinate 1,610 of JANYGC010000046.1, read as the reverse complement.
GCGATATTCGCTGACGGTCACTTCCATGCCGATCCCGGAAATTTCCTGGAAGCCCGCATCGGACCCCTCGGTATTGCCGTCGCCCAGATCAACCAGGAAGTTGAACTGGACATACGGACGATCGCGTTTGACTGCCATGTCGGTGCTCCTCAGGCTTTGCGATCGGCCGTCCATTGGCCGACGCGGAAGATGACAAATTCTGCGGGACGCAGTGCGGCGACGCCGACCTGGCAAACCAGCCGGCCGTTATCGAGATCGTTTTGCGTCATGGTCGAGCGGTCGCATTTGACGAAGTAGGAGCGGTCGGGCTTGTCGCCGAGCAGCGCGCCGTTCTGCCATTCGTTGAGCAGAAAATCCTCGATCGTGCGGCGCACATTGGCCCACAACCGCTCGCCGTTGGGCTCGAACACCGCCCACTGGGTGCCCTTGTCGATCGACCGCTCGAGGTAGGCGAAATAGCGCCGCAGGTTGACGTATTTCCATTCGGGGTCCGAACTGATGGTCCGCGCCCCCCACAGCCGCATGCCCCGCCCTTCGAAGAAGCGAAAACAGTTCACCCCCTCGGGGTTGAGGACCTCCTGCTGGCCCTTGTTGAGGAACTTCTCGAACCCGATCGCGAGGTTGACCACCTCGTTGGCCGGGGCCTTGTAAACCGCCCGCTCGATATCGTTGCGCGCATAGATGCCCGCGACGAAGCCCGACGGCGGATAGTGGTTTTCCTGATTGGTGACCGGATCGATGATCCGCACCCACGGGTAGTAGAAAGCGGCGTGCTTGCTGTCGAACTTGCCGCGATAGGCCCGCACGTCGGCGATCGACTGGCCCTTGATGCTGTCGAGCACCGCGATGCGGTATTGCATCCGCTCTGCGTGTGAGATCAGGACGTTGGCGGTCGCCTGGGCATTGGCGGAACTGGCGCTTGAGCCAGGCGCCGCGACGATCGAGATATCCTCGAGGTTTTCGAACGTCTTGAGCCCGGTGCGGCGGTTGGTGGTGGGGTCTTCCGCACCTTCGTAGGCGGCGCTGTCGGGTTCCACCCCGTCGCTGCCGCCATCGAGCACAAAGGTCAGTGTGGTCTTGTTGAGATCCAGAGCTGCCGCGGTCAGGTCATCGAGCTTGACCTTGGTGGCGCCGCCTGCCGCCGAAGTGAATGCGGCAATGATATCCAGCCCGCTCGGATCGGTCGCCCCGTCGCGTTCGATCACCAGTGGAATTACTCGGGCCTGCCCATCGCTCGGCAATGTCGGGGCAAAAACCTTGAGCAGCGAATCCGGAGTTCCGCCGCTGGTGTGGCGATTGTCGAGCGCAAGATCGACCAGAGCGAAGCTCGGCAGATCGGTGGCCGAAGGCGCGTAGAATACCGAAACCGAGGCGCGGCGGATCCAGGTGTTCGCGGTGATTTCGGCATCGGTCAGTTTGAGCTCGGTGGCAACCACCGGGGGCACCGCGGCCGGATTGGCCGGCATGTTCATGACATAACGGTTGTTGGGTCCGTCCCAGGTCAGCAGGTAGAACCCGGGAACGAATGCAGCCGGTGCCGTCGGGACCGGCAGCGGGCTCGCTGGTGGGTTGAACGAGACATAGACCACATCGCCGTGCGACAGGCCCTT
>JANYGC010000057.1 GCA_025359425.1 Sphingomonadaceae bacterium | reverse complement strand
CCGCCGCTGTCGTTGAAGGCTTCGAGCAGCAACTCCCACAAGCCGGACAGCGTCCAGCGACGGAACTGGCGGTAAACCGACGACCATTTGCCGAAATGCTCGTGCAGGTCGCGCCAGGCAACGCCCGTCCGCGCAATCCAGAAAATCCCATCCAGAACAAGGCGATGGTTCCTCGGACGACGCCCGCTGCGCGCACCACGCTCGATCACGAAGGGCTCAAGACAGGCCCATTCCTCGTCGTTCATCAGTCCCCGGATCAAGATAGCCTCCCCAAAACCCACCTTGAATCAGATACTGCCCCGTCTGGGAACCCCCTTTGTCAACACTTCCTAGTTCGATATCCTTTCGATATTAGTCCCTTCCCTTTCAATATTGGACCAGCCCCGGCAGGTCGGCTAGCCTTCTAGCGGGAATCGACCGACGAAGCGCGATAAACAAGGCAAATAGGCTTTAGGTTGCGGCTGAAATTCGCAGGTCGAGAGCCTCAATATAAAAACTACTATCAGATGGGCTGAACGAGGATGATCGAAATGAAGGCGAGAAGCGACGGTAGCACCGATCTGGACGTCATTGTTGTAGGTGCCGGGTTCTCGGGCCTGTACATCCTCCATGAATTCCTGAAGCGGGGATATCGCGTTCATCTTTTCGACGACGGCGAGGGCCCTGGCGGAACTTGGGATAAAAACAATTATCCGGGTGCGAGGGTGGATTCGGAAGTCTGGGTCTATCAGTTCACGGATCCCGCGATCCGGCAAAACTTCACTTTTTCGGAAAAGTTTCCCAGCTGGCGTGAACTTAAGCCATACTTCAACTTCGTGGCCGACAAATGGGAACTGCGGCCCCATATGACCTTTGGCACGCGGCTCGAGGGCGCCTCTTTCGACGATAACGAAAGCTTGTGGACCGCCCGATTCAGCGACGGAACGACGCATCGCGCCCGCCACCTCGTACTGGCAATGGGCTCGACTACGACCCCTGTTCTGCCGAAAATCCCCGGCATCGAGACGTTCAAGGGGGAATCGTATCACAGCGCACGTTGGCCAAAGGCTGAGGTTTCGTTCGCTGGAAAGCGCGTGGCCGTCATCGGTACCGGCGCTTCAGGTGTGCAGACAATTCAGGAGGCGTCCAAAACGGCCGATCATCTTACGGTCTACCAGCGCACGCCTAACCTTGCCCTCCCAATGGGCCAAGAGACGTACAGCGAGCAGGAATATGCCAAGATGGGGCCGCTGATCGGTTCCGCGATGGATTATAGCAAAAAGACATTCGCCGGTTTTGCGTACGATTTGGACTACCGTCCATGGGCCGATCATTCCCCTGCAGAAAAAGACGAGGTGTTGCGGCGGAATTGGGACCAGAAGGGTTTTCGATTTTGGCTCGGAGCACCGTCGGATCTGTTTTTCGACGAAGAGTGCAACAGGGATCATTACTACTTCTGGCGTGACGAGATCCGCAAGCGCATTAAGAAGGAATCACTGATCGAACTGCTTGCGCCTACTGAGCCGCCTCACCCATTTGGAGCAAAGCGACCTTGCCTTGAGCAATGGTATTTCGATGCCTATAACCAAGAGAATGTGGACCTGATCGACGCGAATGCCGCGCCCATCGAATGCATCACCGAGGCCGGTATCGTAGCCGGCGGCGTAGCGCGCGAGTATGACTGCATTGTCTATGCAACCGGCTTTGACAATTGCACCGGTGCGTTGGCATCGCTCGACATCAAGGACGCCGCAGGGCGAACAATCAAAGATATCTGGGATGAGAAATATCTCACTTACCTGGGAAAAATGGTGCCCGGGTTTCCCAATCTCCTCTTTACGTATGCGTTGCAGAGCCCGTCGGCTTTCCTGAATGGGCCGACCGCCGCGGAGCTCGAAGGTGACTGGGTCGTAATGACCGTTGCCAAATTCGACGAAACCGGAATTCACCGGTACGAAGCGAAGCTTGAAGCGGCCCATCGTTGGGCCGAAAAATGCAACGAAGTTGCGGACATGAGTCTCATGCCAAAGGCAAAATCATGGTACATGGGTGCCAACGTTCCGGGCAAACGTCCGGAGATCCAACCTTTCATCGGCGGCCAACTTGCCTACAAGGCGGCGCTCGATGAGGAAATGGAGATGGGTTACCCCGGCATGGCGCTTGAGACGTCGCCGATGTCGAGCGTGGCGTCCGCTTAGGAGCGCCCGTCGGGCGGTACCTTCCCCCATCTGCGGCACCTATCATCGGACATAGGGACGGATCGTCGCGGTCCGTTAGCTGGCGCTTGGGTTATCCCCGCCCGATATCAACAGCCCGTGCGCCCCCGATTATGCTGGTATTGGGTTGGGGATGCCGAAGAAGGAACTCCGCCATCTGAAAACGCTACACCTGATCCTTCAGGACAGGCTGGAATCGCAGGGTGCCTGACGAAGCGCAAATTCTAAAAATCTCTCAGTTACGCGACTGCGTTGGTCCCTCGGGAGCGCTAGGGCCAGACCAATGCGGTTGCTGTGTTCCGAGCCCTTGATTTTAAGAAATTTGATGTTGGTCGCCGAATAATTACGAGTCACCCCTGCGACGAGCGCGACCCCGATGCCACTTTGAACAAGTGAGATCATGGTCTGCGCCTGTATCGCTTCCTGCACGACGTTCGGCTGAAAGCCCGCCTCGTGGCACATGAGCATCATAACAGCTCTCATGTTCGGAACCGTTGCTTCGGGATGGGTGATAAGCGGCGCGTCCCGCAGTTCGCTGATATCTATGCTCGCCCGATCGTCAAATGGACCGGGCGACTTCACCACCGCAACGAGGGTGTCGTGCTCAAGGACGTGCAGTTCTGCGTCGAGGTCTCCGAGCACTGGGGTGCGGACGAGTGCTGCGTCAATTTCCCGGTCCGACAGCTTTTGCAACAAGGCGGTGGTGTAAGATTCCTCCAGCGACAGATCGATGTTTGGATATTCCAAACGGAATCCGCTGAGGAGCTTGGGCAAGAGGCTGTAGGTCGCGGAGCCCACGAAGCCGATCCGAAGCCGGCCCGTTGAGCCGAGGAGGCTTTCTCGGACCGCTGCCTTGACCTGCTCAATGTGAAAGAGGGCTTGGGCCGCGTGAGGCAAGGCGGCCGCTCCCGCCGCTGTCAGAGTGACCTTGCGACGGTCTCGCGCGAACAGACGGACGCCAAACTCAGCTTCCAATTTGGCGAGTGAGATTGACAAGGGCGGTTGGGCCATATTCAGCTTTTCCGCCGCGCGGCGGAAATTGAGCGTGTCGGCAAGCGCGACAAGCTGGCGGAGCTGCTGCAGGTTCATGATATCCTTTGCATATGAAAAATTTCTTTACCGATATTGGACCCTATTTGAACTGACAGCTAGCCTCATTTCTCATGCATTTGGTCGGGTCCTACCATGCTTCCTTTGTCCGGTATTAAAGTAATAGATCTCGGCTCGGTGCTTATGGCCCCCTATGCCAGCCAGTGGTTGGGCGACCTTGGTGCCGATGTGGTGAAGGTAGAGACTAGGGATGGTGACTCAACACGGCACACCGGGCCAAGCACTGAACTTGGCATGGCAGCAATGTTTTTGGGAACGAACCGCAATAAGCGGAGCATCGTGCTTGATTTACGAAACCCCGAAGGTCTGGAAACGCTATTAAGACTTGTCGAAGGCGCCGACATCTTTCTTCACAACATCCGCCCCCAGAAAGTCAAAAAGCTAGGCATCGATCCCGAGGCCGTGGCCGCGCGCAATCCGCGGGTAGTTTATGCTGGCCTCCACGGGTTCGGAGAAGGTGGGCCTTATTCCGGGCGCCCTGCATACGATGATATTATTCAAGGCATGTGCGGTAACAGCGATTTGATGATGCGTCAGACCGGAAGGCCCGGCTATTTCCCGACCGTAAGCGCAGATAAAACGAGCGGATTGGTAGCTGCTATAGCCATTCTCGCGGCGCT
>JANYGC010000055.1 GCA_025359425.1 Sphingomonadaceae bacterium | reverse complement strand
CTCGAAGGCGGGCAGCCGATCGGCGATGGCGCGCTGCGCCGCGCGGTCGAGCGCGAGTACCGCAAGCTGGGAGCCAGCAGCCCGCTGCGCCGCCCGCTCGCCGCGGTGAGCTGAGGGGCTGGCAGGCGTGCCCGGTGCCGCCCCGGCCGTGCGCGAGCAGCGCCAGGCGAGCGAACCGGCGCTGCGCCTGCAACCTGCCCCGGGCCCCCCGCCGCCGCAAAAACTTGCGCCGGGCTTGAGCCTGACCTCGGGGGTGCAGGCCAAGCGCTTCGTCTCCTCGCCCGGCGATGCCGCCGAACGCGAGGCCGATACGGTCGCCCGGCAGGTGATGGCGATGCCCGCGCCGGCCAGCACCGGCATGTCGCGCACCGCACTCCATGCGCAGCGCGCGCCGGCTGTCACGGCCGCGCGGCCCGCTCCCGCCACCACGGCCGCCGCCAACGACCGCGCGCTTGAGACTCAGGTCAAGGCTGCCTCAACCGGCGGGATGGAACTGTCGCGCAAGACCCGGGCGTTCCTTGAGCCGCGCTTCCGCGCCGATTTCAGCGCGGTGCGCGTGCATACCGATCCTGGCGCGGTGCGGCTGAGCAACCAGATCGGCGCGCGGGCCTTTACGTATGGCCGCCACATCTTCTTCAATTCGGGCCAATATGATCCCGAAAGCCGCGACGGGCTCGAGCTGCTCGCGCACGAGCTCACCCATACCATCCAGCAAAGCGAGTCGATCCAGCGCAAGGCCGCCGAGCCCGAGGTGCCGCCGGTGCGCGAGCGGACCGGTCCGCAAGCCAGCCGTCTTGGCATTTCCGACGTGCTCGACTATTTCGCCGACGCCGCCAATGCGATCCCCGGCTACCGCATGTTCACGATCCTGATCGGGGTCAACCCGATCAACATGTCGAGCGTGGAGGCCAGCGCCGCCAACATCCTGCGCGCCATCGTCGAGTTCCTGCCGGGCGGCAACATCATAACCCGGGTGCTCGATTCGTACGGCGTGTTCGAGAAGGTGGGCGGCTGGATCGAGGGGCAACTCAAGTCGCTCGGCATTTCGGGCGCGTCGATCCGCGCGGCGGTCAACCGGTTCATCGATTCGCTCGGCTGGCGCGACATCTTCCACCTCGGCAGCGTGTGGAACCGCGCCAAGGCGATCTTCACCGATCCGATCAGCCGGATCCTGGACTTCGCGCGCAGCCTGTTCGGCAAGATTCTCGATTTCGTGCGCGAGGCGGTGCTGCGCCCGCTTGCCGCACTGGCCGAGAACACGCCGTTCTATCCGCTGCTCAAGGCGGTACTGGGCAAGGACCCGGTGACCGGCGAGCCGGTCCAGGGCGGCGCGTCCGAAGTCATCGGCGGCTTCATGACCATGATCGGCCAGCAGGAACTGTGGGGCAATATCCAGCGCGCCAACGCCATCCCGCGCGCCTGGGCCTGGTTCCAGACCGCGATGAAGGGGCTGCTGGGCATCGTCACCTCGATCCCGGCGCGCTTCATGGGCCTACTGGGCAGCCTCGAGATCATGGATTTTGTCGTGCTGCCGCGCGCCTTTGCCAAGATCGGCGGGGTGCTGGCAAGCTTCCTGAGTGATTTCGGCAGCTGGGCGCTGGGTACGATCTTCGACCTCTTGAAGATCATCATGGAAGTCGTCGCGCCGGGCGTCATGCCGTACATCTACAGGGCCGGCGCGGCATTCCGCACGATCATCCGCGATCCGGTGCGCTTCATCCGGACCTTGGTCGCCGCAGCGATGAAGGGCTTCCGCCAGTTTGCGGCCAACTTCCTCACCCACCTGCAGGCCTCGCTGGTCGGCTGGCTTACCGGCGCGATGGCGGGGGCGAACATCTACATCCCGCAAGGGTTGAACCTGCGCGAAATCCTCAAATTCGTGCTCTCGATCCTCGGGCTGACCTGGCAGAACATCCGCGCCAAGCTGGTCCGCGCCACCAACGAGACCACCGTGGTCGCGCTCGAGACCGGGTTCGATATCGTGCTGACGCTGGTCCGCGACGGACCCGCGGCGGCCTGGCAGAAGATCCTCGAAACGCTGTCGAACCTCAAGCAGATGGCGATCGACGCGATCATGGATTTCGTCAAGAGCCGCGTGGTCGAGGCTGCGGTCACCCGGTTGCTGTCGATGCTCAGCCCGGCGGGCGCGCTGATCCAGGCAATCATCGCGATCTACAATACGATCATGTTCTTCGTCGAACGCCTGCGCCAGATCGCGGCGGTTGCAGCCAGCTTCATCGACGCACTGGCAACGATCGCGGCGGGCAATATCGGCCCCGCCGCCAACCGGGTCGAGACGACAATGGCCGGGCTGCTGACCCTGGTGATCAGCTTCTTGGCGCGCATCGCCGGCCTCGGCCGCGTGGCAGATGCGGTGACGGGCCTGATCGCCAGAATCCGCGCGCCGATCGACCGCGCACTGGACCGGGTGGTGGACTGGATCGTGACGCAGGCGAGAAGGCTCGGCGCGGCGGTCATGCGGGGGGCACGCGGTGCGGTTGCCCGGGTGGTCAACTGGTGGCGGCAACGGCGCGCCATTCCGCTTGCTGACGGACGGACCCATAATCTCTATTTTCGGGGGGAAGGCACCAGCGCGCAACTGGTCATGGCGTCGGTCGAAAAGCCAATCTCGCAGCATCTGGCCGACGTCGTCGCATGGCGCGACGCCGATGCGGCAACCAAAGCTCGTGCGAGCAGCGCCCGCGATTTCGGCATCCGGGTGCTCGAACCGGTCATCGCGGCAGGCGCAACGCCGACGCCGGCTCAGCAGGCCGTTATGGACGCGCTGGACGGTAACATGACGCAGTGTGCGGGAATGCTGCGTGTCATTGTCATCCCCGACAGCGGTACAATGCCCCCAGCCGAACTGACCTTTGGCGGACCATATCGCGCAACCGCCGAAAAGCTGTCGAACCGGACCAGCCGGGGCGGGGAAGATAGCCGCGCGGGCGACCCGCCAGGGTGGAACCTGATCACACAATACGGACTTACACGGCGCAATGGGAATTGGGTGCGCATGCACATGATCTCGGCGGCCTTCGGCGGGCTCGATGTCAATCCCAACCTTGTCCCATCCCCGACTGCGGTCAATTCAGCCGCAAACCGTGCACTCGAGCAACCGGTCGAGCGGGTTCTTTACGGCGACGAGCGGGCCGAGGATGTTCGCGCGGTGCCGACTTTGCTCGCCGGTCTGTCAAATCGGCGCGGGATGGTTTGGGTCGAAACTACAACCGGGGGATTCCATCCGGCGGTCGCCGCAACTCCCGCTTCGCCGGCAATTCCGGCAAACAGCTTCGCCAGCTCGATCACCTTGCGGTTCGGCAGCTTTACCAAGAGTGGCAACAGCTGGACTCGCAACGCAGCGCCGATTGCGACATTCTCATCACCGATCACGGCGCCCAATTTTACCGGAGCCTACGTGCCGAGCATCAACGACGTGGGCTCGACTACGATCGATCAGATTGCCCATATCGGCATGCATTTCGCCGGCGAAATTGTGCGGGTTCGCAATAGTACAGGCCGTTTCAACTCGCCGATCGGTTTCCGCAATGCGATGCACCGATCGCGCCGGAACGAAATGGAAATCACCCCCGAATTCAGGGCTGCAGTCAACGCCGTCGTGGCAGCGCTGAACAGCAACCTCCTAGCCTTATAGGAACCGTCCATGACCAAGTTCGCTTCAACATACTCTGCACTGGTTGGTGCGCTCGGTGTCGATCCCACCGTCAGAATTGCCATGGCTACCGATCCTGCGCTGATCGAGGCGACCTTTGCAGACTTCGATGCGGCAGAATCCGCTGATGCGTTTCTTGACTTTCATGGCCGTGCCTGCCCCGCATCATTGGTCGAATTGCTTGCCTTGCCCGATACGGTTGATCTGGTCTGGCGTTCCAGCGATGCTGCGGGTGAGTTTCACCTCACCAATCCTTATGGCGGCGCAAGCCGGCATCCCGACGCCAGTTATGGCATGGTTGCGGGGCACGATATCGTCGCGTTTTCCATTCTGGATCAAGTCACTGACATCGCAGGACCATGGTTCGTGCTGTACGACATCATGGAGGTGGACGAAGCCGGACTCTTGCTGTTCGATGGGCGAAGTATTGCTCCGCTCGCGCTTACGCCGTCCGACTATGCCGAACTCAGCCTTGCGGCAGCCGGCTGCGACAGCTGGGCATTTCTGTTCGCCGACTTTCCGCTGGCCCAAGACCGGCGTACGGCAATCGCGCGAAGTGTTGCTAAAGTCCGCGAACTTGTCCCAGGCGCCGCCATCGAGCGGTTGGCGACCCTATCGGGCAACAGCTGACCTACCCCCCCAACGCCGCCCAGGTCCCCCGCCCGACAATCCCGTCAGGAAACAGCCCCCGTGCCTTCTGGAACTTCACCACCGCCGTCTTGGTGTTCGGACCGAAATCCCCATCCGCCCCGATCCCCAGCAGCGCCTGCAGGTCCTTCACTGCCTGGCCGCGATCACCCATGCGCAGCGTTGGGCGCGGGGTTTCAACCGACGGCGAACCGGCGCGGTGCAAAGCGTAGGCGGCGGCGAGCTTCTCGTCGTAGCGATTGTCGCGGTAGGCCGCGCCGTTGTAGGCCCGCGCGAACCCGGCCCAGTCATGCCGTACCAGCTCGTCGTCGAGCTTGTTGCGCTTGACGAAGGCGACGGAGGCATCGAGCTGCGCGGGTTCGCCCGAGACCATCGCCGCAACAAAAGTTGCCGCGTCGGCAAAGCCTGCGGTGCGGAAATTGTCTCCCATGATCTGGAACGCGCCCCAGCTGGCCGAACGCAGCGCGGCATCGCGGTCGAGCCCCAGCGCCTCGGTCAGCCGGTCATACTGGTGCGCGCCGCCCTGGCCATAGCCGCCCCACACCGGTTTGGACACCTCGGGATGGCTGGCGTCGAACCGTCGCCCGGTCAATCGCGAAAAATAATGCCGTTCGAACAATATCTTGGGGCGCTTGTCCGGCAGGAACCCGCCGCGACTTTCCACGTCGATCACCGCGCGCACGGCGGCGATCTCACAGCCCAGCTTGTTGGCGGCGCGGGCGATTGAATTATCGTCGAGCGGCGTTGCGGGTCCGGCAAATTCGAGCGGCATGATCACCCCCTGTCGAAAGCGCCATGTCCGCCCCGCCAGGCCGGATCGTCAAGCCGCTGCGGTGGCCTAGGCCATTCGCGGCAGCACGAACCGGCGGATCGCGTCGGCGACCCCGGCCTGCTCGTTGGTTGCGGAAATACAGTCCGCTTCGGCTTGTACCGCGGCGCTGGCTTGCCCCATGGCGATGCTGAGCCCGGCGCGGCGGAACATCGCCACGTCGTTGGCCTGATCGCCGATGACGGCAACCTGCTCAAGTGCCACGCCGTAGAGCTTGGCCAAAGCGGTCACCCCGTCGCCCTTGTTGGCGCTGAGCGCGGTGCAATCGAGGTAGTAATCCTGCGAGCGAACCAAAGTCGCGTCGGCTCCGACCAGGGCGCGCGCGCGCAATTCCAGCGCCGTCATCTGGACCGGATTATCGCACACTGCGACGATCTTGTCGGCATCGCGCAGGAACGGCGAAAAATCGCTCACTGGCTCAGGCTGGAGCCCCGACGACAGCACCTCGCGCGGGGCGTGGGAATTGGCGAGGTCGCTGGTCAGCCAACGGTTTATCGAGAAAAACCAGATCGTCATCCCTGCATCGCCGTAAAGGTGCAGCAGCCGTTTCGCGAGCTCTGGCGGAACCTGCGCGGAGCAGCTTTCACCACCCGATGTGGTGAAAATTGTGCCGCCGTTGAACGCGCCGAACGGGCCATCAAGCCCCAGTTCGGCAGCAATCGGCCTCATCCCCGCCGACGGGCGTGCCGAAATCAGCGAGACCGCCAGACCGCGCTTCACCACAGCGCGGATCGCGGCCACGTTCTCTTCGGGCAATCCCTTGTCACGGCGCACCAGCGTGCCATCGATATCGCTGACCAGCAGCCGGATCGGCGCAGCATGCATCAGCATTCCACCACGTTGACCGCAAGCCCGCCGAGCGAGGTTTCTTTGTAGCGCTCGTTCATGTCGAGCCCGGTCTTGCGCATCGTCTCGATCACCTGGTCGAGGCTGACGCGGTGCGTCCCGTCGCCCAGCAAAGCCAATCGCGCGGCTTCGACCGCCTTGATCGAGCCGACCGCATTGCGTTCGATGCACGGCACCTGCACCAGCCCGCCGACCGGATCGCAGGTCAGCCCCAAATTGTGTTCCATCCCGATCTCGGCCGCGTTTTCGACCTGTTCGGGCGTGCCGCCCAGCGCCGCCGCTAACCCCGCCGCAGCCATCGAGCAGGCCACCCCGACTTCGCCTTGGCAGCCCACTTCGGCGCCCGAGATCGAGGCGTTTTCCTTGAACAACGAGCCGATCGCTGCGGCGGTCAGCAGGAAGTCTTCGGCCCCGGCCGAGCACGCGCCGGGTGCAAACCGTTCGTAATAGCGCAGCACTGCCGGGACGATCCCGGCCGCGCCGTTGGTGGGCGCGGTGACGACCCGGCCGCCAGCCGCATTCTCCTCATTCACCGCCAGCGCCCACAGGTTGATCCAGTCGATCACCGAGAGCGGATCGGCCAGCGCGCGCTCCTGCCGGTCACGCAGGATGGCCAGGATCGTGGGTGCGCGGCGCTTGACTGCCAGGCCGCCGGGCAGTTCGCCGCCCTGCGCCATGCCGCGCTCGATGCAGTCATTCATCGCGAGGCGGATCGCGCTCAGCCGCGCCGAAATTTCTTCGGGCGGCCGCAGCGATTCTTCGTTGCGGCGCATCAGTTGCGCGATGGTCAGGCCATTGGCCGCGCACAGTGCGAGCAGTTCGTCGCCCGAAGCGAACGCGAACGGCGCGTCCCACACGCCTTCACCGGGGCTGTTGCGGGTCATCGCCTCGGCAGTCACCACCGCGCCGCCACCGATAGAGTAGGCGGTCAGCTCGGCGAGCTGGCTGCCATCGGCGCGGAAAGCGGCAAAATGCATGCCGTTGCTGTGCCCGGGCAAGCGTTCGCGCTGAAGGAACAGCAGGTCGCGCGCTGCGTCGAAGCCGATTTCATGCTTTCCGCCCAGCTGCAATCGATCCGCCGCGCGGATCTCCCCCACCAGCACGTCGGCCGCATCGGGGCAGACGGTGGCGGGGCGATCGCCCGACAGGCCGAGCATCAGCGCGCGGTCGGTGGCGTGTCCCTTGCCGGTCAGCGCGAGCGAGCCATAGAGCCGCACTTCGACCCGGGCGACTGCGCCCAAACCATCGCCCAGCCCCGCCACGAAATCGGCAGCCGCCGTCATCGGTCCCATGGTGTGCGATGACGAGGGGCCGACACCGATCTTGAACAATTCGAAGGTGCTGGCAACCATTTGCAGGCTGGTTACATGCCGCGCGCCGGGCCGCAAGCACTAGCCGCACGCCACCGCGCGAAGTTTCTGTGCGGCGCGGGAACCAGATCGGGGATTGTCCCGTTCGTAGATCAGCGGCCATCGGTCTGCCCAAGCTCCCGAGGTCTCCGCAGCGAGTGGAGCCAGAACCGCCACAGTTGCCCCGCCATAATTGAGCTCGCGGGGCACTGTGGCGGTTCGCTTGAAAGCATGATGCTCCTTTAGCCGCCTCTCAACAATTGCACGCCCCAGTCGCGCTCGAACAGGTAGAGCAGCAGCCGCGCGGCCTCGCCCCGCTCACCTTTCAGGCCCCCGTCGCGCTCGATCAGCAGCCGCGCGTCGTCGTGGGCGATGGGAAGCAAGCGCTGGATCTGCTCAAGACTGGCGACGCGGAACGCGGCATCGCCCGATTGCCGCGTGCCGAGCAGTTCGCCGCCGCCGCGCAGATCGAGGTCTTCCTCGGCGATGCGGAACCCGTCCTGCGTTTCGCGCATCAAGGCCAGCCGCCGCTTGGCGGTTTCGCTGAGGATCGACCCGCGCAGCAGCAGGCAAGTGCTCTGCTCCGCCCCCCGCCCGACCCGGCCGCGCAATTGATGCAACTGTGCCAGCCCAAACCGCTCGGCCTGCTCGATCACCATCAGCGTCGCGGCAGGGACATCGACGCCAACCTCGATCACCGTGGTTGCGACCAGCAGCTTCGCCTCACCGCGCACGAAGCGCTCCATCGCCGCGTCCTTCGCGTCGGGGCGGAGCTGGCCGTGGACCAGCGCAACCGTATCGCCAAAGCGCGACTTAAGCTCGGCATAGCGCGCTTCGGCGGCGGCGATGTCTTCGCGTTCAAGCTCGCGCACCATCGGGCAGACCCAGTAAGCTTGCTGGCCGCTGGCGAGATGCCGATCGAGCGCGCCGATCACATCGCCGATCCGCTCGAGTGCGACCACGCGGGTGTCGATCGGCTGGCGGCCTGGCGGCATCTCGTCGATCCGGCTGACGTCCATTTCGCCATACTGCGCCAGCGTCAGCGTGCGCGGGATCGGGGTGGCGGTCATTGCCAGACAATGCGGGGTGCGCTTGCCTTTCTGCGCGAGCATCAGCCGCTGGCTGACCCCGAAGCGATGCTGTTCATCGATCACCACCAGCGCGAGGTTCTTGTAGGCGACCGCGTCCTGGAAAATCGCATGGGTTCCGATCGCAATCTGGATCGAACCATCGAGCAAGCCCATCAGGATCGCTTCACGCGCACGGCCCTTGTCGCGCCCGGTTAGTAGCGCGATGGTCACGCCGGTCGGTGCCAGCATCCGGCTGATTGTATCGTAGTGCTGACGCGCGAGGATTTCGGTCGGAGCGAGCAGCGCCGCCTGCGCCCCAGCTTCAACCGCGATCAGCATCGCTTCAACTGCAACCGCAGTCTTGCCCGAGCCGACATCGCCTTGCAGCAGCCGCAGCATTGGCGCCGACTGGGCAATGTCGCCCTCGATTTCGGCAATCGAGCGGATCTGGGCCCCGGTCAGCGCGAACGGCAGATTGAGCTTGGCGCGCAGCTGCCCATCGCCTTGCAGCGGCGTGCCGACATGCGCGCGGTTCGCGTTCTTGACCAGCAGCAGCGCCAGACTGTTGGCGAGCAATTCGTCGTAGGCCAGCCGGTCGCGCGCGGCCGGGTGCTCGCCTTTGTGGCTCAGCATCAAGGCATCGCGCCAATGCGGCCAGTGCATCTTGTCCGCGAGCCCCGGTTCGATCCATTCGGGCAGCTCGGGCACGGTTTCGAGCGCCTGGCTGATAAGTGCGGCGGTGCGGCCTTGAGTCAGCCCTTCGGACAATGGATAGACCGGCTCGGTCAACTGGCCCAACAGCGCCGCGCTGTCGGGCGCAACATGGTCGGGATGCACGATCTGAAGCATCTGCCCGTACTGGTCGAGCCGCCCCGCGACCCAGCGCTGCTCGCCCAGCGGCAGCTGCTTCTTGCCCCAGCCCGAATTGCGCCCGAAGTAAGTGACCGCGCAGATATTGCCAGCCGCATCCTGCGCCAGCACTCGCAGCGGGCCTCTGCCCGGCGAAGTGCGATAATCGACCGGGGTCAGCGCGATCACGATGTTGTCGCCGACACTCGCTTCATCGAGATCGGCCACCGCGCGGCGTTCCACGAAGCGGTCGGGCAAATGATACGCGAAATCCTTGACCCGGGTCAGCCCGAGTCGCTCGAGCGGGCGCGCCAGCGTGGCGCCGACGCCTTTGAGGCTGTCGGCCGGGACAAACAGGGGATTGAGCCGGTCGGGGCGCATTGTCGGTGGTAATAGAGCCTACTGTCCGGCTTGCACAGCCTCCCACGCCGAGCGGACGGCTTCAATCGTTAGCCGCACATCGTTTTCGGTGGTGGCGATCGAGCAAACCGACACCCGCATCACCCAGCGCCCGCGCCACATCGCCGTGCCCATGAACGCGATCGCATCCTGCTGGATCCGGTCGACCGTCGCGCGCGTCAACCGGTCGCTTTCCTCGCCGCCAAGATCGCTCCCGAAGCGGACCACGAACTGGTTGAGTTCGGGCTGGTTGACCACATCCACCCCGTTGATTTCGGCCATTCCCGAGGCCAGCAATCCGGCGATCCGTACATCCCGATCGACCATCTCGGCTATTCCCGACCGCCCAAGCCGCTTCATCATTGCCCACGCCGCAAACCCGCGCGAACGGCGCGACAGCTCGGGCACGTAAGCTCCTGGATGGCGTTCGGTCCCGTTCACCTTGCTCAGGTAACTCGCCTCCATGTCCATCGCGCGGCGGTGCGCTACCTCGTGACGGACAATGGTAAAACCGCAATCATAAGGGGTTTGCAGCCACTTGTGTCCGTCGGTCGCCCACGAATCGCAGCCTTCGATGCCGTCGAGCAGGTCGCGGTGCTTGGCGCTGGCCCTCGCCCACAGGCCGAATGCACCATCGACATGTAACCAGCCGCCGGCAGCGCGGACCATCGGCACCATTTCGGCAAACGGATCGCTAACCCCCGTGTTGATCTGGCCCGCCTGCCCAATGACGATTGCCGGGGTGGAACTAGCTTTGAGCGCGCGCTCAAGGTCACCCGGACGCATTCTCCCCAGAGCATCGGTGGCAATCACCTCCGCCCGTTTGGCACCCAACCCCAGGTAGCGCAGTCCGGAAAAGACCGTCGTATGGGCATCGGCTCCGATCAGTATTCTGAGCGGCGGCGCGCCGTAAAGCCCGTCGGCTTCGACATCCCAGCCCTGACGGCGCAGCAGCTCTCCGCGGGCGGCGGCAAGCCCGACAAAATTGGCAATTGTCGCCCCGCTGACCAGCCCCACCGAACAGTCGCTTGGCAAATCCAGCAATTCGAGCAGCCAGCGTGCGGCCACCGCCTCGATTGCGGCGCCCGCCGGGGTCATCGGGATTCCTGCGCAGTTCTGACCCCAAGCCGACGTCAGCCAGTCGGCCGCCACGCCGGCCAGATGCGAATGGCCGTTGACCCAGCCGTAAAACCGCGGCGCGACGATCGGACGCAGCCCGTCGCGTGCGCCTTTGGCCAGTTCCTCGATCACCGCTACTGCATCACAGCCGCCTGCGGGTACCGGGGCGTCAAACCTCTCCAGAATTTCGGCGAAGCTGGCGGTGGGGTTGCGCGGCGCTGCCGCAACTTCGCGCCGATAGTCCTCGGCCAATCGCGCCGCTACCCCTAGCGCGGCGTAGTCCTGTTCATTCGCACTCACTATCCCGGCCCCCATCGCAGCGACCGCCAAGCGAGCGCACCGCTGCTTTATAGTCCACCTCCAGTTCCGCCAACATCCTTATCTGACCGGTTTGCCGCCGCGAGGGGAGCGCGGCGGCAATTTTCGTCAAATCGTATCAGCCTGCTCAGGCGTCTGCAGCGGCCATCGCGGGGTAAACATAGCCCGGTTCGCCAGCCTGCGCCGCGTCGAACTGGAGCGCGGCGAATTGCCAGTTGGCAAGGCCGTCGAACCAGCTCTTGAGGAAGCCTTCGCGATCGTTCTGGTGATCGAGATAGTAGGCGTGTTCCCACAGGTCACAGACCAGCAGCGGCATGTCGCTGCTGCCGATCAACAGATCGTCCGCATCATGGGTGCTCAGCACCTTGAGGCTGTCTCCGCTCGCCGCCAGCCAGACCCAACCCGAACCGAAGTGGCCCACGCCCTCCGCGACGAATTTGGTCTTGAGCGCGGCCAGATCGCCGAAGCTGGCTTCGATCGCCTTGGCGAGGTCGCCGCCGGGCTTGGCCGAATCGCCGGTCATCGATTGCCAGAAGAACCCATGGTTCCACACCTGCGCGGCGTTGTTGTAGAGCTTCTTGTCATCCTTGGCCTTGGCCTGACGGACCAATTCCTCGATCGAGAGATCGTCGAGCCCGGCCTTGGCGGCAAGCTCGTTAGCCTTCTTGACGTAAGCCGCGTGGTGCTTGTCGTGGTGAAACTTCATCGTCTCGGCCGAGATAACCGGCTCCAGCGCAGCGTAATCGTACGGCAGTTTGCAAAGCTCGATCATCGATTTTCTCCAACCGGGTCAGGTATATGGGCAGAACGCTCATATGGCAGGCTTCGTTCCAGCCGCCAGTCGCTCGCTGCGCACGGTTGACCCGGCGGCCCGGGCTGAAAAACAAATCGGTGTCCCGTCCCGCCATCCGGCCATCTCATGCGTTGTGTTCAAGACGGGCCCAAGCCTGCAGGAGAAAACCATGTTGTTACCCCACGGAGCCCTGATCGCAGTGATCGATGGCAGTGCGTTCGAGCTCTATCGCAACGCCGGAAACGAAGCCGAGCCCGAGCTCAGCCCCGAAGAGAGCCCCAAGCTCGATGCCAGCAATCATTCGGGCGGCAGCCACCATTCGAGTTCGGGCAACCCAGGCGGGCATCAAAACGACGAAGACGCCCACGCGATCGCTGCGGTCGAATGGCTCAACCAGCAGGTGCTGGGGCATAAGCTGGACCATCTGGTGATTTTCGCCGCACCGCGGACGCTGGGCGAAATGCGCAAGCACTATCACAAGCTGACCGAGCAGGCCCTGCTGGGCGAGATCAACAAATCGATGGCCGGGCGGCAGCCGAGCGAACTGATCGAGGCGCTGCACGAACCGGTTTGACCACTTGCCATCGGCCCTGGCCCCGCCTAGCGGCAGGGCCGATGGACGACACCAACCGCCTCGGCCGCCTCAAATTCCGCGCATGGCACCGCGGCACGCGCGAAGCCGACTACATGATCGGCTGCTTTTTCGACGCGCATCATCACGGCTGGGATGCCGCGGCGATGGCATGGTTCGAGACGCTGCTCGACGAGGACGATGTCGACATCATGGCTTGGGCGCTCGGCACCCAACCGGTTCCCGAGCGTTATGCCGGCGCGTTGATGGCTGCTTTCCGCAAACTCGATTTTGTTGAAATCCCGCGCTGACAGCACGCTAAAGCCGCGCTAAAGGCTCCTGATCACCCCCACCCCGCTGGCCGCAAAACGGCACGCGGGGCAATTGCTGTTGCGTGCGCCCATGCCTGACTTCGCGAAAATCCTGAGTGCCACCTCCCCGCTGACGCTGGCCTCCTTGGCGCGCGGGGCGCAGCCACTGGTGCTCGCCGATCTCGCCCGCGCCGCCAAGACCCGCGCGGTCTTCATCGCGCCTGACGAAGCCGCGATGCAGGGCATTGCCGACAGCGCCGCGTTCTTCGCCCCTGAACTCGAGGTGCTGTCGTTCCCGGCGTGGGACTGCCTGCCCTATGATCGCGCCAGCCCCGCGCTGTCGATCAGCGCGCGGCGGCTGGCGGCCTTGCACCGACTCCAGGCTGAGACTTCAGCGCCGCAGCTGCTGGTCACCACGATCAACGCCGTGCTCCAGCGCGTGGTCACCCCGTTCAGGGTGCGTGAGAATGTCCGGCTGTTGAGGCCCGGCATGGAAATCCCCCGGGAGAGCCTGATCGCGCTGCTCCAGCGGCAAGGCTACAGCCGCACCGATACCGTCGCCGATGCGGGCGAGTACGCAGTGCGCGGCTCGATCTTCGATATCTATCCATCGGGGCTCAGTGGCGGGTTGCGGCTCGATTTCTTCGGCGACGAGCTTGAAACGCTGCGGCTGTTCGATCCCAACACCCAACGCTCGACCGGCATTGTCGCTGAACACCTGCTGCTCCCCGCCAGCGAGGCCTTGCTCGACGAGGACAGCGTCAAGCGCTTCCGCGGCAAGTACCGCGACCTGTTCGGCGCCAATGCGACCTCCGATCCGCTGTATCAGGCGGTCAGCGACGGGCGGCGGCTCGCCGGGATGGAGCATTGGCTGCCGCTGTTCGAAGACAGGCTGGTCACGTTGTTCGACCATTTGGGCCCACGCGATCTGATGATGATCGACAGCTCGGCTATTGGATCTGCCGACGAGCGACTGGGCGACATTGCCGACTATTTCGCCAGCCGCACCGAAAGTTCGGGCAAAGCCGTTGGCCGCTACCGTCCGCTCGGACCGGCGGCGCTGTATCTGACCCGCGCCGAACTCGACGCGCAGCTGAAGGATCATCCGGTCCACCGCGCCGACATCTTCGCGCAGCCCGAGAGCGCCAGCGTAACCGACGCGGGGTTTGCCAGCGGGCGTGACTTTGCCCCCGAACGCGCGCGCGGGGATAACGTCTATGAAGCCGCCGCGCGGTTCCTCACCGGGCAGGCCGCGCAGGGCAAAAAGGCGCTCATCGCGGCCTATTCCGAAGGCAGCCGCGCGCGGATTTGCGCGATTCTGGGCGAAGCCGTGCGCCCTGCTCCGGTCATGGCGGCGAGCTGGCACGAGGCGCTTGGCCTCGCCGCCAAGGGCGCGGTCGCCGCGATGGTCTTGCCGCTGGAAAACGGGTTCTCCAACGCCGAGATTGAGCTGGTTACCGAGCAGGACATCCTCGGCGACCGGCTGGTCCGGCGCAAGAAGCGCCGCAAGGGCGCCGATGCTTTCCTCGCCGAACTGGCCGCGCTGACCCCGGGCGATCTGGTGGTCCACCTCGAGCATGGGATCGGGCGCTACGGCGGCCTCCAGTCGATCCCGGTCGGCAAGAGCCCGCACGACTGCGTGATGCTCGAGTACGCCGGCGGCGATAAACTCTACGTCCCGGTCGAGAATATCGATGTGCTCAGCCGCTACGGCAGCGACAACGAGTTCACCGCGCTTGACCGGCTCGGCGGCGAAGGCTGGCAGAAGCGCAAGAGCCGCCTCAAGGAACGCATCCGCGCGATCGCGCACGAATTGCTCAAGACCGCTGCCCTGCGTGCACTGCGTCAGGCTCCGGTGCTTGAGCCCGAGCAAGCCGGTTACGATCAATTCGTCGAGCGCTTCCCGTGGCAGGAAACCGACGACCAGGACGCCGCGATCGACGATGTGCTGGCCGACCTCGCCGCCGGACGCCCGATGGACCGGCTGGTCTGCGGCGATGTAGGTTTCGGCAAGACCGAAGTAGCCCTGCGCGCGGCGTTCGTGGCGGCGATGAGCGGGCATCAGGTCGCGGTGGTCGCCCCCACCACGCTGCTTGCGCGCCAGCACTTCTCGGGCTTTGTCGAACGCTTTGCCGGGTTTCCCCTGCGGGTCGGGCGGCTATCACGGCTGGTCGGCGAGAAAGAGGCGAAGGCGACCAAAGCGGGCCTGGCCGATGGTACGGTCGACATCGTTATCGGCACTCACGCACTGCTCGCAAAAAGCTTGAGCTTCAAGGAACTTGGCCTTGTAATCGTTGACGAAGAGCAGCGCTTTGGGGTGACTCACAAAGAAACGCTGAAAGCACTGCGGACCAATGTCCACATGCTTACCCTCACCGCCACCCCGATCCCGCGCACGCTGCAGATGGCGATGTCGGGTCTGCGCGAGCTGTCGACCATCCAGACCCCGCCGGTCGACCGGTTGGCGGTGCGGACCTATGTGATGGAATGGGACCAGATGGTCATGCGCGAGGCCTTGCTGCGCGAGCATCACCGCGGCGGGCAAAGCTTCATCGTGGTGCCGCGCATCGCCGATATGGAAGCGGTCGAGCAGTGGCTGCGCGATACCGTGCCCGAAGTCCGCTTCGTCGCCGCGCACGGGCAGATGTCACCGAGCGAGGTCGAGGAGCGGATGAGCGCGTTCTACGAGAAGCGCTACGAAGTGCTGGTTTCGACCACCATCGTCGAATCTGGCCTCGATATCCCGAGCGCCAACACGATCATCATCCACCGTGCCGACCGCTTCGGGCTGGCGCAGTTGTACCAACTGCGCGGCCGGGTCGGTCGTTCCAAGCTGCGCGCCTACGCTTATTTGACCCACCCCGCCGACAGCCAGCTGTCCGAAGTCGCCGAAAAGCGGCTCAAGGTGCTTGGCGACCTCGACAGTTTGGGTGCCGGGTTCCAGCTTGCCAGCCACGACCTCGACATCCGCGGCGCGGGCAATCTACTCGGCGACGAACAATCGGGCCACATCCGCGAGGTCGGGTTCGAGCTGTACCAATCGATGCTCGAAGACGCGATCCTCGCGGCCAAGGCGGGCGAGATGGGGCTGGCCCGCGAACGCAGCGCGCTCAGCCCGCAAATCACGCTCGACGCGCCGATCATGATCCCGGAAGAGTACGTCCCCGATCTGGCAGTACGGATGGCGCTCTACCGCCGGCTCAACGATGCCGAGGACAGTGCCGAGATCGAAAGCCTGTCGGCCGAAATGATCGACCGCTTCGGGCCTTTGCCCGCACCAACTTCCAACCTGATCAAGCTGATCGAAATCAAGCGCCAGGCGATTGCCGCCAACATCGCCAAGATCGATGTCGGCGAAAAAGGCACACTGGTCAGCTTCCATGGCAACAGCTTCCCCGATCCCGCCGGGCTCATCGCCTATGCCGAGCGTCTCGCGGGCACGATCAAGCTCCGCCCCGACAGCAAGATCGTCGTGACCCGCGCCTGGGGCAGCGCCGAGGCACGACTTAACGGGCTGATCCAGCTGACCAAGGGACTGAGCACGATTGCGCGCAAGGCGAAGCGCTAGCCCCGCGCCAGTTCGCTGAAATCTGCCGCGCTCATCGGCTGGGCGCGCAGAAATCCTTGCCACGTCGCGCAGCCCTCGGCGGCGACGAGCAAGCGTTGGGCTTCAGTTTCGATGCCCTCGGCGATGACCTTGAGATCTAGCGCCCTAGCCATGGCGATAATCGCGCGCAGCACCGCGAGGTCGCGCGCATCGCCGGTGACCCCATCGATCATCGCGCGATCGAGCTTGAGGTAATGCAGCGGGAGCAGCTTGAGGTAACGGAAGTTGCAGAACCCGGCACCGAAGTCATCGAGCGCGATGCGGATGCCTTGTGCGGCCAGATTGGCAAGCGTCGCCGCAGCCTGCGTCGCGTCACCGAGCAAGACCTGTTCGGTCACCTCGAGCGTCAGCCGCCACGGCGCAAAGCCGGTCTGCTTGATCAGGGCTGACAGGCGCTTGGCATAGTCGGCGCTGGCGAGATCGCCCGCCGTGACGTTGAGCGATAGCCGCAGATCCAGCGGCCAGCGCGCCGCCTCGCCGAGCGCGAGCCGCGCGATATGCTGCGACAGTTGCGGGACGTGATCGGCGCGCTCGGCGGTCCCGAACAAGGCACCGGCGCCGATCCGGCCAAGCTTGGGGTGATTCCACCGCGCCAAGGCTTCGGCCCCGACCAGCCGGTCATCGATGCAGCCGAATTGCGGCTGATAAACCACCTCGATCTCGCCCAGATCGAGCGCGCGGAGCAGATCGCCTTCGAGCTGCGCAGCGCTGCGTCCGCCGCGGCTGGCTTCGCCATCGGCCCACAGCAGGCGGCGACCGGGCTGGCTGGTGGCTGCATCCAGCGTCTGCCCCAGCCGGTCGAGCACCGATCCCGCGCTTTCGCCCTCGACCCCGCGCAGCAGAGCCCCCCGCGGGCTCAGCCGCAAGGTGCCCCAGGTCGTCGCAATCGGCCGTGCCAAAGCATCTAGCAATTGCCCGGCAGCGAGCTGCCAGCGCTCACGGCTGCACGGTTCGGTCGCGAGCAGCAGGAATTGCCCGCCGCCGCCGCGCGCCGCCAGCCACTGCCCGTCTAGTTCCTCGGCGGCGAAATGCCGCAAGCGCTGCGCCACTTCGGCCAGCGCGGCATCGCCTGCCGCTTTGCCGTAAGCCAGGTTGACCGCGTCGAACCGCTTGAGCCCGATCAGCAGCACATGCACCATGATGCCGCGCGCCAGCCAATCGTCCAGACGCGCCGCCGCAGCATCGCGCCCCACCAGTCCGGTCACGGCATCGCTGCGCTGCTCGGCAGCAAGTGGCGGTTCGGTATTCATCGCGCGCGGCCATAGCACCGATCCCCCTACCAAAAGGTTGGCCCAATTGCCGGGTGGGCCGCGCCAATTGCCAAGCCCCCCGCGCTTCCCCTATGACCGCGCCATGCCTACGCCAAAGCGCCTTGCCCTGCTGGTTTCCGAAACCCCCCGCGCGCAGGAAGCTGCCGCAGTGCTGCGCGAGGAGTGTGACTTCGTACCTTTGACCGAGGCAGAGGTGGCAGTGGTGCTCGGCGGCGACGGGCAGATGCTCCACGTGTTACACCAGATGCTCGATGCCGGGCGCGTCATTCCGGCTTACGGGATCAATCTTGGCACCGTCGGATTTTTGATGAACCGTCACAAGAGCAGCCGCGCGCTGGCTGAACGCGTGGCGCGGGCCAAGCCGCTGGCAGTCAACCCGCTCGAAATGACCGCGATCACCCGCAGCGGCAAGGAACATACCTTTGCGGCGATCAACGAAGTCTCGCTCTTGCGCGAAACGCGGCAGACCGCGCGGCTCGAAATCTCGGTCAACGCCAAGGTCCGCATCGCCGAGCTGTTCTGCGACGGCATCCTGGTCGCTACCCCGGCCGGATCGACCGCTTACAACCTCTCCGCCAACGGCCCGATCTTGCCGCTGGGATCGAACATGCTCGCACTCACCCCGATCAGCCCGTTCCGCCCGCGGCGGTGGCGCGGGGCGATCATTCCCGATCACTACGAGATCCAGTTCCGCGTGCTCGATCCTGAAAAGCGGCCAGTCGCTGCGGTGGCCGATCAGCGCGAAGTGCGCGATATCGACATGGTCAAAATCCGCATCGCCCGCGCGCAGCAGCTCACCCTGCTGTTCGATCCGGGCAAAACGCTGGAAGAGCGCATCTTTGCCGAGCAGTTCCAATTTTGATGCGGCACGGCTTGCCAAACCGGTCCGCGCTGTTATAGGCGCTCCCCTGTCCGCAAGGACCGCTCCCCGATAGCTCAGCGGTAGAGTAGGTGACTGTTAATCACTTGGTCGTTGGTTCGAATCCAACTCGGGGAGCCAGTTTTTCAAACCAACGCGGCAGCATGCCGCCCTCACCTCGTTAGTGCGAGCGCAGCGAAGCAAGCTAGAGCGATTTGCGCGGCTCTGGCTCGCTTCGCTCCGCTCGCAATGACGAAAGTCCGGTTGCTAAAACCACTGGCGATAGAGCAGTTGTCCGCCGGCCCAGATGGTCAGCGCAGCGGTGAGCATGCGGATCACCCGTTCTGGAAGCCAGCGCAATGCAAGCAATGAGCCGAGCTGCCCGCCCAGCACCACCGCGATCAACAGCGGCAAGGCATCGCCCAGCGCCTCGCCAAACGTAGCAACGCCGTTCTTGGAGAGCTGACCGACCAGACCGCTCAGCGAGTTGATCAGGATGAACAGGCTGGTGGTCGCCGCGATCGCCCGCGTTCCGGCCCAGCGGGTGGAATGCAGCAGCGGTGCGAGGAAAATCCCCCCGCCGATCCCGACGAGGCCCGCCAGATAGCCCAGCGGGGCGACCGCCAGCGGCATCCATCGTGCGAGCGGCGCTGGTTCCACCGCGCTATCGGCGGCCCGAGGAACGAATAACGCGAAACCGGCTGCGATCAGGCTCAGCCCGAGCAGCACCAGAAAGGTCGATTGCTTGATCGGGGTCAGCCCGCCCAGATAAGCGAGCGGCGCGGCGATCAGCGCGAGCAACAGCGCGCGTTTCCACGGCACCACTCCGGCGCGGGCAAAGCGCACCGTGCTCCCGCTGACCACCAGGACGTTGCAGGCAAGGCTGACGATCGGCAGCAAGCGGTAATCGTATTGCGCCAGCGCCAGCAGCGCGTTGTAAGTCGACCCACCGCCGAAGCCCACCGAGGCGTAAAGCAGCGCGGTGGCGAGGAAGGCGGGCGGCAGCCAGGTCATTATAGTCCTCCCCGGCACGGGGAGGGGGACCACCGCAGGTGGTGGAGGAGCACAGGCCCCAACTCACTCACCTCGCGTGGTTGCGCCAAACGGCGCGTGCCCCTCCACCATGCTTCGCATGGTCCCCCTCCCCGTGCCGGAGAGGACTAAAATTTACCCCGCCGCGCCGTGGCAGTGCTTGTACTTCTCGCCCGAGCCGCACGGACACCGCGCGTTGCGTGACAGCCCCATGTCTTTGTAAGGATCGCCCTCACCCGGTGCGGACAGCAACGCCGCTCCGGCACCCATCGCCCCCATCATCGCCTCGGCCCCCGGGGTGCGGGTAATGCCCGCATCGTCGAAGCTGAAGTTGTCGATGTGGCTGGTCAGGAAATCGGGCAGTTCGGGCAGCGGCGCCGTTTCGGGCATTTGCAGCACGCTGAGCATCATGATCCGGGTCACGTCCTCGCGGATCGCCTCGAGCATCCGCTCGAACAGCCCGAAGGCCTCCTGCTTGTACTCGTTGATCGGCGTTTTCTGAGCGTAAGCGCGCAGGAACACGACCTGGCGCAGCGCGTCGAGCGTGGCGAGGTGCTCCTTCCAGTAGTGGTCGAGCCGTTCGAGCAGGATTTGCTTCTCGACATGCCGCCAGACCGAGCCATCCGCGCCGATCTTCTCGGCCATCTTGGCGTCGGAGAGATCGGCCAGCCGCTGTTCGATGTCCTGCGGTTCGATCCCGTCCTCGCGCAGCCAGTCGTCGATCGGCGCGTCGATCCCGAGCACTTCGAGCGTGCGCTCCTTAAGTCCGTCGACATTCCACTGTTCGGGGTACGATCCCTGCGGGCAGGCATCGCCGACCATCGCGTTGACCGTATCGTGGCGCATGTCGAGCACCACGTCGTCAAGCGCATCGGCATCCATGATGTCGGCGCGCTGCTCGTAGATAACCTTGCGCTGGTCGTTCATCACGTCGTCGTATTCGACCACCTGCTTGCGGATATCGTAATTGCGCGCTTCGACCTTTTTCTGCGCGGTCTCGATCGCCTTCGATAGCCAGCGAGAGCCGATCGCTTCGCCATCGGCGAGGTTCGAATTCATCATCCGGCTGAACAGTGTGTCAGGCCCGAAGATGCGCAGCAGGTCATCCTCGAGGCACAGGTAGAACTTCGACATGCCCGGATCGCCCTGACGGCCCGAGCGGCCACGCAGCTGGTTGTCGATGCGGCGGCTTTCATGGCGTTCGGTGCCGATCACGCAGAGCCCGCCGGCGGCGAGCACTTGCGCCTTTTCCGCGGCGACTTCGGCCTTGATCCGCTCAACCCCGGCCTCGCGCTCGGGCCCTTCGGGCAGATCGCGCAATTCGTCGTTGCTGCGGAATTCGAAGTTGCCGCCAAGCTGGATGTCGGTTCCGCGCCCAGCCATGTTCGTCGCCACGGTGACCGCGCCGAGCCGCCCGGCCTGCGCCACGATGTGCGCTTCCATCTCGTGGAAGCGGGCGTTGAGGACGTTGTGTTTGACCTCTTCCTGAGTGAGGTATTCGCTCAGCATCTCGCTCTTTTCGATCGAGACGGTACCGACCAGCACCGGCTGCCCGCTGTGCGCGCGCTCCGCAATCAGCTTGGCGATTGCCTGAAACTTGTCGGCGGTGTTCTTGTAGAACTCGTCTTCCTGATCATCGCGCAGCACCGTCACGTTGGTCGGGATCGAAACCACGTTCATCTTGTAGATGTCGAAGAATTCGGCCGCCTCGGTCGCGGCGGTGCCGGTCATGCCGGAGATTTTGGGATACATGCGGAAATAGTTCTGGAATGTGATCGAGGCCATCGTCTGGTTCTCAGGCTCGATCTGCACGCCTTCCTTGGCTTCGACCGCCTGGTGCAAGCCGTTCGACCAGCGCCGCCCATCCATCTTGCGCCCGGTGAACTCGTCGATGATCACGATCTTGTCGTTCTCGACCACATAGTCGATGTCGCGCTTGAACATCACCACGCCTTTGAGCGCCTGGTCGAGATGGTGGACCACCTGGGTGTTCTCGATATCATAGAGGTTCGAGCCGACCAGATGCCCGGCATCCTCGAGCATCCGTTCGGCCTTTTCGACCCCGTCTTCGGTCAGGGTGATGTTCTTGGTCTTCTCGTCCGCCTCGTAATCCTCGGGGACGAGCTGTTTCACGATCGCATCGACATGGACGTAAAGGTCGCTTTTGTCGTCGGTCGGGCCGGAGATGATCAGCGGCGTGCGCGCTTCGTCGATCAGGATCGAGTCCACCTCGTCGACAATCGCGTAATTGAACGGGCGGTGGACCATCTCGTCCCGGCTGTGCTTCATGTTGTCACGCAGGTAATCGAAGCCGAGCTCGTTGTTGGTCGCGTAGGTGATGTCCGAGTAATAGGCCTCGCGGCGCTCGGGCTCGGACAAGTTGGGGACGATCACGCCGACCGTGAGCCCGAGGAACTTGTAGATCTGCCCCATCCATTCGGCATCGCGCCGGGCGAGGTAATCGTTGACGGTAACGACGTGGACGCCCTTGCCCTCGATCGCGTTGAGATAGACCGCCAGCGTCGCGACCAGCGTCTTGCCCTCACCGGTGCGCATTTCGGCGATCTCGCCGCGGTGGAGCACCATGCCGCCGACCATCTGCACATCGAAGTGGCGCATGCCGAGCTTGCGCTTGGAGGCTTCACGCACGGTGGCGAACGCCTCGGGCATGATCTCGTCAAGCGTGTTGCCCGCTTCGAGCATTGCGCGAAACTTGTCGGTCTGCGCAGCCAGCTCGGCGTCGCTGAGCGTTTCGATCATCGGTTCGAACAGGTTGATCTGCTCGACAGTCTTTTCCAGCTTTTTGACGAGACGGTCGTTGGACGAGCCGAAAACACGCTTGGCAATGGCGCCGATCATGGGGAATTCCTGAAACTATAAGGGTATGGGCAAGTGCAGCAGCGGGTGCCCAAGGCAGCCGTGCAGCATGGCAAATGGGAACAACAGGTCGGCGCTATTCGCGCGCGCGGTCGATCCCGATCAGAACCTGGGCGCGAACCGGAGTTTGCGCCAGGAGCGCAGGTTCAATGCGCTGGATCTCAAGCGCAAAGGCCGCTACCGGGCGCGTTTCGACCGCGCTGGCCAGCACCGCAGACTGCCGTTCGAGCAACCGCGCATCGGCGGCGGCACCGATCTGGGTACCCTCGCTCACCCGCGCCGCAGCAGGGGCAACCTGTGCGGCGAGCCCTGCGAGCAGGGCCATGAAGGCAAGGAAAATCCGGTTCATCGCCCGCGCATATAGGGATTGGTGCGGCCCTCGTCCAGTGGAGCGCCGCAGTGAAGCCGCGAATTGATCTTTGACCCCGATGCTGGTGTAACCGCGCGTAGGGGAGACTTGCACACCATGACCGAACCGGCCGCCCAGCCAGCCGCACCCGCGCATTCACCGCGAATGGTCCAGCTCGATGGACTGCGCGGGATCGCCGCGTTCATGGTGGTGTTCTACCACATGGACATCGTTTACCGGATCGGCGGCCCGTTTGGTCGCGGCTATCTGTTCGTCGATTTGTTCTTCCTGCTGAGCGGGTTCGTCCTCGCAGTCTCGACCGAGAAGAAGCTCAAGGCCGGGATCGGCGCGATCCACTTCACCTGGGTGCGCTACAAGCGGTTGCTGCCACTGGTTGCGGTGGGTGCAGGCGTCGCGGTGGTGCGCGCGGTTGTGATCGGGATGGCCGATCCGCTGACCCTCGCGCTGTGGCTGGTGCTCGACCTCGCGATGATCCCGAGTTTTGCCGGGATGGGGCCGTTTTACCGCTACAACGGGCCGCAGTGGACGCTGTTCTACGAACTGGTGGCCAATTTTCTCCACGCCGCCGTGCTGCACCGCGTACCGACCCGCTGGATCCTGGCGCTGGCTGCGGTGATGGCCGTGTGGCTGGTGCGGGAAGTGAATGTGCACGGCTCCGACACGATGGGCGTCAACGCGCCGACCTGGGCGACCTGGTGGACCGCGCTGCCCCGCGTCGGGTGGTCCTATGTGCTGGGTGTCTGGATCGGGCGGCAGTACGTCGCCGGGCGGCGCGGACCGTCACTGCCGTGGTGGCTGGCGCTCGCACTGCCGGTGATCGGGATCGCGCTGGTGCCGCAACTGCCGCTCAGCACAATTTCTGGCGACCTGCTGTTCGTGGTGCTGTTCCTGCCGGCGATGATGTGGGCGGTGGCGATGGCCACCCCGCCTGCCGCGATGCGCCCGGCGCTGGAGTGGCTTGGGAACTTCTCGTTACCGCTTTACTGCGTGCACCTGACCGTGCTGGTGTGGATGTCCGAACTGCTTGGCCATGCAACCTGGGTGTGGCTGCTGGCCCTGGCCACTGCGCTGGGGGTGGCGTGGTTCTTCTCCAAGGTGGTCTCGTTCACGAGCCCGCCGCTGGTGCCAAAGGCGAAAACTTAACCCAGCCCTTGCTTCACTGCCATTCACCCCCCTCCGTTCGCATCGAGCACTTCCATTAAAGCAAAAAGCCGCGCCAGTCCGGAGACTGGCGCGGCAATTTGTTGTGCAGGACCGCGAGGTGCGGCCCTGACGCGTCAATCTTAGTTGACGGCGTCCTTGAGGCCCTTGCCGGCCTTGAACTTGGGCTGCGACGAAGCCTTGATGCTCATCGGTTCGCCGGTGCGCGGGTTGCGGCCCGTCGATGCCTTGCGCTTGGCGACCGAGAAGGTGCCGAAGCCGACGAGACGGACTTCGTCGCCGCTCTTCAATGCGCCCGAGATCGCTTCGAACACGCCCTCGACAGCCTTGGTCGCATCGCTCTTGGTCAGACCGCTGGAATCGGCGACTGCGCTAATCAGATCGTTCTTGTTCATATCGGGAACCCCCTACCTTTGTGGATGCACTTACGTAAATTTGCGATTCGGCTCGTAAAGCTGGCGAGGAATTGAGCGGCTTTTGCGGGGGCTGTCAAAGCCAATCGGCGCAGTTCATCGCAGATTATCCACGATTTTCCGCCATTTTGGCACAACTCGTCATGCAAACCATTGCAACCGAGCGATGCCGCATTGCAGCATCGCCCATTGCAACTGAAATCTGGCCGACAGCCGAATCAGTGCGCGGTTGCAGGCGGGATGGCCGGAGTGCTGCCGTGCGCGGCCGGCTGGCTCGCCAGATCGTCCGCTTCGCTCCATTCGATCGGTTCGAGCGGCTGGATCAGTGCGCGCGCCAGAACTTCATCGACATGCGCCACCGGGATGATCTCGAGCCCCTGGATCACGTTGGCCGGAATCTCGGCCAGGTCCTTGCGGTTGTCCTCGGGGATCAAGACCGTGGTGATTCCGCCGCGCAGCGCAGCGAGCAGTTTCTCCTTGAGGCCGCCGATCGCCAGCACCCGCCCGCGCAAGGTGACCTCGCCGGTCATCGCGATATCCTTGCGCACCGGGATCCCGGTCAGGGTCGAAACCATCGCCGTAACCATCCCCACCCCCGCGCTCGGGCCGTCCTTGGGCACCGCGCCTTCGGGCAGGTGGATGTGGATGTCCTTGCGGTTAAACACACCCGGATTGATGCCATAGGCCGGCGCGCGCGCCTTGACGAAGCTGAACGCCATTTGCACGCCTTCGCTCATCACGTCGCCGAGCTTGCCGGTGGTCTTCGCCGCGCCCTTGCCCGGGACTGTGACGCTTTCGATCGTCAGCAATTCACCACCGACTTCGGTCCAGGCCAGCCCGGTAACCGCACCGACCTGATGCTCTTCTTCCGAAACGCCGTGCTTGTATTTGCGCACCCCGGCAAAGTCGCCGAGGTTTTCAGGGGTAATGGTAACGTCCTTGACCTTGCCTTCCAGAATCTGGCGCAGGCTCTTGCGCGCGAGCCGGGCGATTTCGCGCTCGAGCGTGCGCACTCCGGCCTCGCGGGTGTAAAACTGGATCAAGTCACGCAGGCCGTCACGAGTGAGCGTGAACTCGCCCGGCTTGAGCCCGTGGGCCTCGACCTGCTTGTCGACCAGATGGCGGGTCGCGATCTCCAGCTTTTCGTCCTCGGTATAGCCTTCGAGCCGGATGATCTCCATCCGGTCGAGCAAGGCTTGCGGCAGGTTGAGGCTGTTGGCCGTGCAGACAAACATCACGTCCGACAGATCGTAGTCGAGTTCCAGATAGTGATCCTGAAACTTCGAATTCTGTTCCGGATCGAGCACTTCGAGCAGCGCCGAGGCGGGATCGCCGCGGAAATCCTGACCGAGCTTGTCGATCTCGTCGAGCAGGAACAGCGGATTGCTCGCTCCGGCCTTTTTGAGGTTCGAGATGATCTTGCCCGGCAGCGAGCCGATATAAGTGCGGCGGTGGCCGCGAATCTCGGCCTCGTCACGCACCCCGCCCAGCGATTGCCGGATGAATTCGCGCCCCGTGGCGCGCGCGATCGATTTGCCGAGCGAGGTCTTGCCCACGCCCGGAGGACCGACCAGGCACAGGATCGGGCCTTTCAATTTGTTGGTCCGCGTCTGCACCGCAAGGTATTCGACGATCCGGTCCTTGACCTTGTCGAGCGCATAGTGATCGTCATCGAGCACCGCCTGCGCCGCGGCGATATCCTTCTTGAGCTTGCTCTTCTTGCCCCACGGCAGCCCGAGCAGAATGTCGAGGTAGTTGCGGATGACGGTCGCCTCGGCGCTCATCGGCTGCATCGTCTTGAGCTTCTTGAGCTCCGAATTGGCTTTGGCGCGGGCTTCCTTCGACAGTTTGAGTTTGTCGATCTTGTCTTGCAGCTCGGCGATCTCGTTGGCTTCCTCGCCTTCTCCGCCGCCCAGTTCGGACTGGATCGCCTTCAACTGCTCGTTGAGGTAATATTCGCGCTGGGTCTTCTCCATCTGGCGCTTGACCCGGCCGCGGATGCGCCGCTCGACCTGGAGCACGCCAAGTTCACCTTCCATGAAGCTGAATGCCATCTCGAGCCGCTTGAGCGGGTCCGATTCAGACAGCAGCGCCTGCTTGTCCGAGACCTTGGCCTGAATCTGCGCCGCGACCGCATCCGCCAGTTCGGCCGCATCGACCACTTCGCCAAGGTCGTCGCCAGCTTCCTGCGGCAGCTTTTTGTTGAGCTTGGCATATTCGGCAAAGGTTTCGACCACCGAGCGCATCATCGCGGCCACCTCGTTGCCCGAAACGCTGACCGGCTCGAGCAGTTCGACCTGCGCCACCACCATCTCGCCATTATCGCCCGGCTCGAGCCGCAGCGTCTGCAAGCGCGCGCGCTGCTTGGCCTCGACCAGCACACGCACTGTACCGTCGGGCAGCTTGAGCAATTGCAGCACGGTCGCGATCACGCCGATATCGAACAGATCATCCTCGACCGGATCGTCGCAGCCCGGATCGAGTTGCGCGAGCAGGAAGATGTCCTTGTCGCCTTCGCTGTTCATCGCGGCTTCGAGCGCGGCGACCGATTTGTCGCGCCCGACGAACAACGGCACGACCATGCCCGGGAACACGACAATGTCGCGCAAGGGGAGAAGCGGGTAGAGTTTCATAATCAATCCAATCGTGCAGCGGCCCAAATACCGCCGAGCGGGTAAATCCCGCGTGTAAAGCGAATATGGGGCTGCCCGTGCCGCGCTGCAATGGGGACGCCGAGCGCGGCTGTGGATGTATCGGTTTGACGGAGGGCGGTGGCCACCGCATGTATCGCTGCGAAGCGACGCCTCCGAATCCGCGCCGCAGCGCTGCTCACGTGCTCCGCCCTGTGCGCCAGTCCAGCTGTAGCCGGCCCGCCGTTCGACACCGACGATCCCGAACCCACCGAGACCGGACACTGGGAAATTTACGCTCCTGCCGCTGATATCGAGGGCAGTGGCGAGGAATTTTCGGGCGCGACCGGGATTGAGCTTAATTACGGCGCGGCTCCAAATCTGCAGCTGACTGTGGGGATTGAGGCGGGGTATTCGCACGATGCGGCCGGCTGGCGATGGGGCGCGGGCGATCTGGCGGTGTCGGCCAAGTACCGGTTTTACCACGACGAGGCGAGCGGCATCCAGATCGCTGCTTTTCCCGGCATCACCCTGCCCACCGCAACCAATGGCCAAGGCGCAGGCCGGGTCACCGCGCTGCTCCCGGTGTGGGTGCAGAAGGATAGCGGAGCATGGTCGGTGTTCGGCGGCGGCGGTTATGCGATCAATCCCGGCCCGGGCAATCGCGACTACTGGACCGGTGGGATCGCGCTCACCCGGCAAGTTACGCCGCGCTTGCTGTTCGGGATTGAGGCTGATCGGCACGGCGCGGATACGGTTGGCGGCGGCGGCGTCACCAGTCTGGGCATGGGACTGATCTACCATCTCGGCGGGCGCCTGCGGCTGCTCGCGTCGAGCGGACCGAAATTTGAGGACAACGCCGGGCCCGCCGGGTACCACGGCTTTCTTGCTATAGGGATCGACTACTGATGACTGAAAAGCCGGCATATCCCGCGATGGCCCACGCGCTGAGCAAGGTCCCGGCACTCACGCTGGGTTTCTGGATCATCAAGATCCTTGCAACGACGTTGGGCGAAACCGGCGGTGATGCGCTGTCGATGTCGTGGCTGGGTGAAACCACCGCCCAGGCGGGTCAGAGCGGGTTGAATGGTTACCTGGTCGGCACGGCGGTGTTTGGATTGCTATTGCTCGGCTTGGTCTGGCTCCAGATTCGGGCACGGCGGTTCAACCCGGCGCTGTACTGGGCCACGATCATCGCCTCGACCACCGCAGGCACGACCCTGGCTGATTTCTCCACGCGATCGATCGGAATCGGTTATGTCGGCGGCTCGCTGCTGTTGTTTGCTGCGGTGCTGCTGTGCCTGTGGCTGTGGTACCGTAGTCTTGGCAGCATCGATGTCGGCACCGTCGCCACACCAAAAGCTGAGGCGTTCTATTGGGCGACAATCACCTTTTCGCAAACGCTCGGCACCGCGCTGGGCGATTGGCTGGCGGCATTGCCAGAAGATACCCCGCCGGGGATCGGACTGGGTTATCTGGGCGGCGCATTGGTGTTCGGCGGCGCGCTCGCGGTGGTCGCATTGCTTTATTATCGCACCGCAGTGAGCCGGGTAACGCTGTTTTGGGCAGCCTTTATCCTGACCCGGCCCTTGGGCGCGACGGTGGGCGATTTCCTCGACAAGCCGTTCGCCAAGGGCGGCCTCGACATGAGCCGCCCTATCGCCACCCTGGTCCTCTTAGCCGCCATAGCCGCACTCATCTGGCTGCTCCCCCAGCGCGCCGGGGAGCATCCCAAAGCAAAGTAATTTAGGGACAGTCCCTAAATTAATTAATGCGGACGGCCACTTAATCCGGCGGTTGAACGCAAGTCATCGGCGTTAAGCAGCTTGCCATCGAGCATCACCCAACGGGTCTGGCGCAGATCGCTGATGCGCGCTTCGGGATCGCCTTCGATCAGCACCAGGTCGGCAGTCTTGCCCACCGCGATCGAGCCGGTGATCTTGTCCACCCCAACCAGCCGCGCGAGCATAATCGTTGCCGCAGCCAGCGCCTCGGCGGGAGTAAACCCGGCAGCCATGTAAATCTCAAGCTCGTGGATGATCTCCACCCCGCTGCCGTCGGTTCCGGCGACAATCGGCACGCCGGCCTTGTGCATCAGCCCGAGCAGTTCGACCATCTTGGCCCAGCTCGCCCGGTAATCGGCCCGCGTCAGCCCAACTGGAACAGCAAAGCCTCCGCCATGGAACCCGCGCTCGACCGCAGCCGGAAGCGAGCCGACGAACGGTGCATAGTTGAGCGACAAGTCGCCGTTGTCGGGCACATAAAGCCCCTTGAACGCGACCATCGTCGGATCGGAGTAAACCTGCTTGGCTGCCATGGTCTGCAGCGGCGCGGTCATTTCCGGGCTTTGCAGGTCCATATCCTTGGCGTCGCGCCCCGGCCCTTCGAACCGGCCGATCCGTTGTCGGTGTCGAGCACGCTGGCGGGCACACCTTCCATCACGATCCAGTTGATGTGGGTGATCTCGTCATAGCCGTCTGCCACTGCCACTGCCACCGATGGACGGATGCCGTGCGGGATATGGCCGTGGACGTGCAGGCCCAATTTGTGCGCCTCGGCTATTGCCGCCGGGAGCCAGCGATAATCGAATGTCCCGTAGAACTTGACCCCGGTAAAGCCATTGGCCTTGGTCCGGCGGACCAGCGCGATCGCCTCATCCTGGCTGGTCGCAACATTGGCGACCTGCGCGGAGCGGCAAAAACAAGTGACGCATGACATTCCCCTATGTGGCGCGACCCACGGCAGTGAGGGGTTACATCCCCGGCAACTTGAACCCTGGTGGCAGGCCCATGCCCTGCTGCATCCGCGCCATTTCCTCACCGGAAATCGCATCGGCCTTGCTGCGCGCATCGTTGAAGGCGGCGGTGATCAGATCTTCGAGGATGCCCTTCTCGCTCGGGGTGAACAGGCTGTCGTCGATACTCACGCCGAGCACACGGCCCTTGGCCGAACAGCGGATCTTGACCAGCCCACCGCCCGCAGCACCCTCAACCTCGATAAGGTCGAGCTTGCCCTGCATTTCGGTCATCTGCTTTTCGATGGTTTCGGCCGCTTGCTGCGCCGCCTTGAGCATCTCTTCCATCGATTTCACGTCAGTTTCTCCATTTTGAACCAGTGGCAACGCGCGCATCAGCGCTGGCATCGAGCAATTCGGCCTCGGGAAAGGCAGCAAGCGCGGCTTCGACCAAGGGATCGCGCAGCACCGCCTTGCGGGCTTCCTCAGCGGCAGCCTCCGCAGTCTCGCGCAGCGCCGGAGCGGCCTCGCCCTCGATCCGGGTGACCTGCCAGCGTTCGCCCGTCGCGCGGAGCAGCGCATCGCGCAATTCCGCGGTCGGATCGCCCGAATAGCCCGGCGCGAGCGCATAAGTCAGCTCGCCCGGGATCAAAGCCGCGACCCGCACCCAGTCGTGCATCACCTGCGCGAGGCGCAGCTGGCCGGATTGATCGACTGTGTTGATCAGCGCGGGCCAATCCATACCGGTTGGTGCGGGGGTCTCAGCGGGCGTTGCCGCGGCATCCGGCGCAGCAGCAACCGGGCCACGCGCGGCCAGGTCTTCAAGCTGCTTGGCCAGCGAGCCGGGATCGGGCAAGTCGTTGGCATGCTGGACCCGCAGCAGCGCCATTTTGGCCGCAATCAACGGATCGGGCGCGCCGCGCACTTCGTCGTAACCTTTGAGCAGCAGCTGCCACAGCCGGTGTAATTGCCCGGCCGACAGGCTCTGCGCCCAGCCCTCGATCGCCTCGCGCTCTTCTGCCGAAGTGGCATCCGCGCCGCTCTTGCCCAGCTGGCAGACGGTAATCCGGTGAGTCAGTTCCAGCCCCGCACGCAGCAGCGCGAGCGGCTCAACTCCCAATGCGAATTGCTGATCGACCAGTTCGAGCAAGGTGCCGCCCTCACCCGCGAGCAACGCCCCGAACAGCCGCCGCTGCGCGCCCTTGTCAGCCAGGCCGAGCATATCGCGGACCTGATCGGTGGTGACCTGGCCGTGCCCGCCCAGATCGGCATGGGCGATCGCCTGATCGAGGATCGACAGCCCGTCGCGCACCGATCCCTCGGCGGCTGAGGCGATCATCGCCAGTGCCTCAGCCTCGGCGTCGACCGCCTCGGCCTTGCAGATGCGGGCGAAATGTTCGGCGAGCAGCGGCGCCTGGATGCGGCGCAGGTCGAACCGCTGGCAACGGCTCAGCACGGTCACCGGCAGCTTGTCGACCTCGGTGGTGGCGAACAGGAATTTGACATGCGGCGGCGGCTCTTCGAGCGTCTTGAGCAAGCCGTTGAAGGCCTGCCGCGAGAGCATGTGAACTTCGTCGATGATATAGATCTTGTAGCGCGCCGAGACCGCCGAATAGCGCACCGCCTCGATAATCTCGCGCACGTCGTCGATCCCGGTGTGGCTCGCCGCGTCCATCTCGATCACGTCGATGTGCCGCCCTTCGGCAATCGCCACACACGGCTCGCACACCCCACACGGATCGATCGTTGGCCCGCCGCTGCCGTCAGGTCCGATGCAGTTGAGCGCCTTGGCAATCAGCCGCGCGGTGGACGTCTTGCCCACACCGCGCACCCCGGTCATCAGAAAGGCATGCGCCAGCCGATCACGCTTGATCGCATTGCCCAGCGTCTGCACCATCGCATCCTGCCCGAGCAGTTCGGAAAATGTCTGCGGGCGGTATTTGCGCGCGAGCACGCGGTATGGCTGCGCGGTCGGCGCGGGCACGGACGGCGCGGCAACCGGAGCAGGCGCGCCGAACATCGATTCCTGCCCGGCCGCCTCAAGCTCTTCGGCTGACGGCGCTTCGTCGTCGGGTTCGTTGTCAAATTGCTCGGGGGAATCGTCCATCGCGGCCAAATTAGGCGCTGCCCCTCGATTTGTCGAAGGGCTTTCCCGGAATCATGACAATACAACCCCCGCTCGTGTCGAGCGGGGTATGGGAGAATTCCGAAAACCTGAAAAGGAGCCGGCCGACCCGCCGCAACCCGTTGTGGCTGCTTCCTTCCGGACCTGACCAGGTTGGCGGGCGCAAACGTCCGACCGACTCCCGGCGGCGCATATGGCGGGGGTGTCGCGTTTGCGCAAGTGTATGTCGAAGGATCGAGCTAATTGGGCGCATCGACTGACGCTAATCGTGGCAGCCGAGATCGGCCATGTCCCTTCCGGATCGGCCATGAAGCGGGCTGGCCGGCTGTCTCACAGCGCGACCCAAGCCAGTCAGCCGGCCCGTTTCATACTTGCAGCAGCTTAGCGGAAATTGTCGGCGTAGGTTTGCAGCTTAAGCCGGCGCGGCGGGGTGGCGTGGACTTCGGCGGCGATCCCGTACTTGTCGGCATAGGCCTGTGCCGCCGCGCTATCGGCAAAGGTCAGCTGAACCTGCGCCTGGGTATCACCCGATCCGGCCCAGCCCATCAGCGGATCGGGCCGCTTGGCCTCGGCCGGCGCAAATTCGAGGGTCCATTCGTCAAGCCGGGCCCGGCCAGATTGCATGGCGTTCTTGGGGCGCTGGAAGATGCGTGCTGACATGGGATCGCCTTCCCTCAATTCGGCGCAAGAATCAAGCTGGCAGCCGTGAATTGATTCACGCCAAGACGCCAAGCTGTTGCGCCAGCCGGAAAGCGCAGCCCGGCCAAATGCAAAAGCGCTTGGCGTCTTGGCGTGCTTGTCACCTGGGTTTCCGCTCAAAAGCGTTCTTCGTCTTCAAGCTGGGCGCCTCGGTCCACGGCGTATCGGGCCAGCGGTGCTTGGGATAGCGGCCCTTCATGTCGCGCTGCACATCGCGCCACGATCCACGCCAGAAGCCGGGTAGATCGCGGGTGGTCTGGAGCGGCTTGCCACCGGGATCGGTCAGCTTAAGCAGTAGCGGCTGCGGCGGGCGGCCAAATCCGGGGTGTTGGTCGAGCCCGAACAGCGCCTGCACCCGCAGCTCTACCGACGGACCGCCGGGATCGGCGTAATCGATGGGGTGGCTGGTGCCTGCCGGACTGGTGAACTGCGCCGGGGCAAGCGCATCGAGTTGTTGCCGCGCTGGGTAATCCAGCCGGGCCAGCAGGGCATCGTGGAGCCGCGCAGGTTTGAGATCGTCGAGCCGGCGGGTGAGCAATGGGCCAAGCCAGAGATCGAGATCGGCCAGCACGGCGCCACCGCCGAGTGCTGTTGTGCCGGCGTAACGGGCGCGGGTCAGCAGCGCCTCGCTCGCGCTCGACAAAGGCAGCAAGCCGAGCCCATCGGTCGCGACCCGTTCGATCAGGACGGCCCGGATTGCCGCCGGATCGGGGGCCGGATCGGGACCGCGCGACAGCATAATCGCGCCCAGCCGGGCTTCGAACAGAGCCTCGACCCGGCGCTCGTCGCCAATCCAGCGCAGCGCGGTGCGTCTCAGGATCCGATGCGCCAGCCATTTGCTCACCTCGGCCTCTTCCAGCGCAATCGCCCCGGTAATCCGCGCGCCTTTGGCCTCCCCCTGCGCCTCGCCCACCGCAAGCCATTCGGCGCGGGCCAGCGGGGATGCCGGATCGAGCCGCAGCCCGCGCCCGCCCGCGGTGAGCCAGTCCTCCCCGCTGGGTGAACGGCGCCGGGCGATGTTGTCGGGGTAAGCTTCGGCGAGGAGGATGCCGAGCGGCGGTGAACCACCCGCGTCCGATTTGGCACCGACCAACTGAGTCCAGCGCGCCGCCAATTTGCGTGAAGCCTCGGCCCGCCCCGAGCGATCGCGGTCCCAGCGTTCAAGCCGCGCCGCCAGGTCATCGCCGCGCCCGCCCAGACCGCGCTCCTGTAGCAGCAGCGCCAGTTTTGCTGCGGTTGCGGCCGCACCATGCTGCGCAGCATAAAGCAGCATGTGCGCCAGCGGCGGGGCCATCGGCAGAGCGGCCATGCTGCGCCCGTGCGGGGTGATTGCGCCTTGCGCACCGAGCGCACCAAGTTCCTGTAAAGTCTGCCTTGCTGCGGCCAATGCTGCACTTGGTGGCGCATCGAGCCAGGCCAGCGAGGCAGGTTCTGCCGTGCCCCATTGCGCCAGCGTCAGCAGCAATGGCGCGAGGTCCGAAGTCAGCATCTCGGGCGGGTCGAATGCTGCGCGCCCCGGATGTGCGGCTTCCTCCCACAACCGGTAGGCCGCCCCCGGTCCCTGCCGCGCTGCACGGCCCGCGCGCTGCGCTGCGGCGGCTTGCGAAGCGCGGTGCGTGACCAGCCGCGTGACCCCGGCGGCCTTGTCGAATTCCGCCCGGCGTGACAGCCCCGCATCGACCACCACCGCCACCCCGTCGAGCGTGAGAGAGGTTTCGGCGATCGCAGTCGCGAGCACGATCCGCCGCCGTCCTTGCGGATCGCGTTTGATCGCGGCACGCTGGGCGGCAGGTTCAACCTGGCCGTGCAGCGGCAGGACCAGGGCGTGCGGCAGCTTCTCGGCCAGCCGTTCGCGGGTGCGCTCGATCTCGCCCACCCCGGGCAGGAAGGCGAGCACATCGCCCTCCTCCTCGCGCCACGCGGTCAGCACCGCGTTCGCCATCGCATCGTCGAGCCGCAGCTCAGGCCGCGCACCAAGCCAGCGGATGGTCAGCGGATGGGCCTTGCCTGCGCTCTCTACGACCGGCGCGCCGCCCAGCAGGCCTGCAAACCGCGCCCCGTCGATCGTCGCGGACATCACCACCAGCCGCAGGTCCTCGCGCAGTACGCCAGCGCTTTCGATCGCCAGCGCCAACCCCAGATCGCTGTCGAGGTGACGCTCGTGCGCCTCGTCGAACAGCACCGCCGAGACACCCGTGAGTTCGGGATCCTTGAGGATCGTCGCAACGAAGATCGCCTCGGTCATCACCAGCACGCGCGTTCTCGGGCTGCGTTTGCTGTCGAGCCGGGTCAGGTAACCGATCGTCTCGCCCGCTTGCTCGCCCAGCAGCTCAGCCATCCGCTCGGCGGCCGCGCGCGCAGCCACGCGGCGCGGGGAAAGCACGATGACGGTGCCCGAGCACCACGGCTCACCCAGCAGCGCCGGGGCAACAGCCGTGGTCTTGCCCGCTCCCGGCGGAGCGATCAGGACTGCCGAAGTGCCCGCACGCAAGGCCGCCAGCAATTCGGGCAGAACGGCATGGATTGGCAGTGGGCTCATGCGCCCCCTTAGCCCATCGGGTACATGATCTCTTTCGAAACCTTGTCGATCGCCTTCATCACCTCGGCCGGCAGGACCAGATCGATCGCCGCGAAGATCTCATCAAGCTGGTCTTCCTTGGAAACCCCGACAATGGTCGAGGCGACGAAATCGTGCTGCTTTGACCAGGCCACCGCGAGCGTCACCGTGCTCATTCCCGCGTCCTTGGCGATTTCGGCAAAGCGTGCGGTCGAGGCGAGCGACTTCTCATTGACGAACCGCCGGCCCATCGCGGCCTGGCGCCCTTCCATCGAAAGATAGCGCGTGAACCGCGCGCCTTCGGGCCGGCCGCCATCGTTGTACTTGCCCGACAGCACCCCGCCGCCGATCGGCGAATAGGGGATCAGGCTGACCCCTTCTTGGCGGCAGACTTGCGCCAGTTCATCCTCGAACCGGCGGTTGTTGAGGCTGAAATTGTTTTGGATTGTCTGATACCGCGCCCCGCCGACCGCATCGGACGCAGCGATGCTTTTCATCAGGCCCCAGCTGGTTTCGTTGGAGCAGCCGAGAACGCGGACTTTTCCTTCGCGAACCAGGTCGTCGAGCACTTCCATTGTTTCCTCGTAGGGAAGATCGTGGTCGGGCCAGTGAGTCTGGTAAAGGTCGATGTAATCGGTGCCGAGCTTGGTCAGGCTGGCTTCGA
Organism: Sphingomonadaceae bacterium; assembly: GCA_025359425.1. GTDB lineage: Bacteria > Pseudomonadota > Alphaproteobacteria > Sphingomonadales > Sphingomonadaceae > Novosphingobium. The sequence goes on along the minus strand of JANYGC010000055.1, from coordinate 76,833 downwards.
CCGCAGTGATGATATTGCGCCGGTCGAGCGAGGTCATCCCCGAGCGCAGCGGCGAGCGGAACCACACGTGGCTCGGCCCGGATACTTTGGTGGCCAGAATGATCGCATCGCGCGGCTTGGTCTTGAGCCACTTGCCGACGATCTCCTCGGTCCGGCCGACCCATTTGATGTCCGGCGGCACCGGGTAGCCTTCGGCGGTATCGTAGAAATCGATCCCGGCTTCGAAACTGCGGTCGAGGATGCGCAGCGCGGCGGCTTCATCGGTCTGGCTGCCGAAGGTCATCGTCCCCATGCAGATATCGGAAACGACAATGGCGCTCTTGCCCAAACGGCGACGTTGCATGCTGGTATTCTCCCGGAACAAGACAGTTGCTGTGTGCAACCGACCTGCCGGTTTGCTGCCGCCGGGTCAAGCGCCCGCGGGACGGTGCCAGCTGGGCCGGCACCGTCCGGGCCGGGATCAGCCCGCGACCAGTTCGCGCAGCCGGGTGCTGACCGCCTCGCGGCTCTGGCGGCGCAAGGCGCGATCCTGCTGCGACCAGGCGACGCGCAAGCCCGGCACCCCAGCGCGGTCCATCGCGCGCTGCCACGAATAGAACTCCTCAAGACTGAGGCGGTAACGCCGCATGACTTCATCGATCGTCATCAGTCCGGTTTCCACCGCAGCAACGACCTGCGCCTTGCGGCTCGCCACCCAGCGCGTGGTATCGGCCGGTGGCAGGCTCTCACGGGTGAGGATTTCATGGCTCGGCCCGACGATCCGGGCGGGGCGGGAGTTGTGGTATTCCATCATTTTACGGCCCTCAATCAGAGTGGCCCCCAAGTCCGGTAACTATCGGGTTTGCGTGGTTAAAAAAGCCTAAACAGCGCCCTCGGCTCGCCGCATGCAGGGTCCGGCAATCGGCGAGTGGCACCCCGTCAGCGACGAAGCGTTGGCCTTTGATTCAATAGCGCCGCGCGACCGCGAATTCCGCTGCTTCGACCATCGCGCTGCGGGCTTCGCTGGCGGGGAACCCGGCAATCGCATCGATTGCGCGCTGGGCGAAATGGCGCGCGCGTTCGCGGGTGGCGCTGACCGCGTCGTGGCGCCCGATCAGGCTGACTGCGCGGGCCAGGTCCTCGTCGGAATTGCGGTGGCCGAGGATCGCGTCGCGCCAGAACGCGCGTTCGGTTTCATCGCCGCGCGCATAGGCAAGGATCACCGGCAGGGTCATCTTGCCCTCGCGGAAATCGTCGCCCTTGCCCTTGCCCATTTCGCCAGCATCCGAATCGTAATCGATCGCATCGTCGACCAGTTGGAAGGCAATACCCAGGTTGCGGCCGTAGTCTTCAAGCGCCCGCTCGACGCCTTCGCTGCGTTCCGCCACCACCGCTGCAATCCGTGTGGCAGCCGCGAACAGCGCGGCGGTCTTGGCACCGATGATCCCAAGATAGCGCTCCTCGCTGGTTTCGATCTGGCGCTGCGCGGAAAGCTGATCGACCTCGCCTTCAGAAATTACCGAGCTGGCGTGCGACAGGATTTTGAGCACCTTGAGGCTGCCGTCCTCGACCATCAATTCAAAGCTGCGGGTAAACAGGAAATCGCCGACCAGCACAGTCGCGGGATTGCCGAAGATCAGATTGGCTGCAGCCTTGCCCCGGCGCAGTTCGCTGCCATCGACGACATCGTCGTGGAGCAAGGTCGCGGTGTGGATGAATTCGACCGCGGCGGCGAGCTTGTGGTGCCGCGTGCCCTGGTATTCGCATAAAGCTGCACCCGCCAGCGTAAGCATCGGGCGCATCCGCTTGCCCCCGCCCGCAATCAGGTGCCCGGCGAGCGTAGGGATCAGCGGGATCTGGCTCTGCATCCGGTCAAGTATCACCGCGTTGACCGCGTTCATGCCCGACGCGGTCAGCGCCATGATCGGCCCGAGCGACGGTTCGCTGGCGCGCGGCTTGAGAGGGATGACGTCAGCGCTCATGGTTTTGCCGCATAACCACCGCGCGGATGCGGGTGCAAGTGCAAAGCGGGCAATGGCATTGCGCAAAATGTCATGCTAACCGACCGATCATGTCTTCAACTGCGCCCAAGCCTGAAACCGATGAAACCCTCGCCGGGTTCCGCGCCAGCATCGACAATATCGATGCCGCGTTGATCCACATCCTTGCCGAGCGGTTCCGCATCACCAAAGCGGTCGGGACCTACAAGGCCCTTAACGCGCTGCCGCCCTCGGACCCGGGCCGCGAAGAGCGCCAGATCGCCCGGCTGCGCAAACTGGCGGAAGAGGCCCAGCTCGATCCGGAATTTTCGGAGAAGTTCCTGCGCTTCATCATCGATGAAGTCATCCGGCATCACGAACAGGCGGCGGCAGGTTAAATCTTCAGGGGAATCCAATTCTTCAAATTGTTTTTTAATCCAAACCGGTAGTTACATGGCCCGATACGCAATCTTTGTTTTATAACACAGAGCAGCTCGGCTTTGGATTTTTTGATCGCCAAGACCCTGTTAAAATTGCTATTTTTGCCGCTATTGTGCGCGATCTGAACGTGGCCTAGAATATGAAATCGCAGTTTAAGCTGTGCAACAAATCACCGCACGCCGCGATTGTCTGGGGGAAGGACGATGTGCGGATTGATTGCGGCGCAGCTGGCGACACCATGGCTTACGTCCGAACGATTGGTAGCGGCCCTGGCGACCATCTCGCATCGAGGTCCTGACGGGGCAGCCCACTGGTTTTCCTCCGATCGCTTGACTGCGCTAGGCCATGTCCGGCTGAGCATTATCGGTCTCAACAACGGCGATCAGCCGATCGGACACCAGCGCGGCGACCTCAAGCTGGTGGTCAACGGCGAATTCTATGGTTTCAAGGCCATTCGCGACGACCTGCGCGGCAAAGGCTATCGGTTCAGTACCGAGTCCGACAGCGAGATTGCCCTGCACTTGTACGACGAATACGGGATGGACTTCACGCAGCACCTGCGTGGCGAATTTGCGGCCGTCCTCACCGATAAGCGTTCGGGCGAGATGATCGCGGTACGCGACAGGTTCGGCATCAAGCCGCTATTCTATTCTGTTTATAACGGTGCCGTGCTGTTTGCATCCGAGATCAAGGCCCTGCTGGCGCTCGGCGTTCCGGCCCGCTGGGACCATGCCGCAGTGCTGGCCGATATGGCCAACATCCGCACCAACAGTTCGATGTTTGCCGATATCCATCAGGTGCCCCCTGGCTGCGTTGCAATTGCCCGGAACGGCGCGGTGCAGATACGGCGTTACTGGGCGCAGAATTATCCGACCGCCGTGGCCCTGCGCGGCGATACTCGGTCGGAAGACGAAGTGGTGTCGCAGTTCCGCGCGGTGCTCGACGACGCGGTCACCGAACGCCTGACTGCCGACGTCGAAGTGGCCTGCTACCTGAGCGGCGGGCTGGATTCATCGGCGGTGCTGGGCTTGGCGCAAGCCAAACTTGACCGGCCGATCCGGGCCTTCACCATCAAATTTGAAGGCGACTGGGATGAATCGCCCTTGGCCCAGCGGACCGCGGCATTTACCGGATCGAATTATGTCGAAGTGCCGGTCTCGGCGCTCGACATGGCAGATGCGCTCGATGACACCGTATGGCACGGCGAAAAGCCGATTTTCAACGCCAATTCGGCGGCCAAGTTTCTGTTGTCGAAGGCGGTCCGGGACGCCGGAATCAAGGTGGTGTTCACCGGTGAGGGTGCGGATGAGATGCTGGCCGGCTATCCGCCCGAGCGCCGCGACAATATCCTGTTCGGTGGCGATCATGCCAGCACTACAGCCCGTGAGACATCGATCGAAGCCCTGATTGCCGCCAACCCGTTGACCCGGTCGCTGTTCTTCCCGGTCGAGCCGCCCGCACCGGGAACCCGCCATCTGGATGCCGCGATCGGCCACTGCCCGTCGTGGATCGAGGGAATGTCGCGCATGTACGTCGGATCGACCGACCTGATGCGCAGCGATTTTCCTGGTGGGGCGAACCTTGATGAGCCCTACCGCAGGCTGGTCGAGGAGCTCGACCTCGCTCGGGCGGCCGATGGCTGCGATGCAGTCAATATCGGGTTGATGACATGGCAGCACACCATGTTGGTCAATTTTATCCTGACGGTGCTGGGCGACCGGATGGAAATGGCGCATTCGGTCGAAGGGCGGGTGCCCTTCCTCGATCACCACGTCGCCGAATTTGCGGCACGGCTACCGATACATTTCAAAATCCGCGAGACTACCGAGAAATTCATCCTGCGCGAGGCGACGCGCGACGTCATTACTTCCGAACTTTACGCGCGTCAGAAACATCCATTCATGGCGCCCCCTTTGGCGCGGACCGAAGGGGTGTCGGATCCGCTGCGGCAACGCTGTGAAGATCTCATACGCTCGCGCGAGTTCGAGGATCAGCCGTTTTTCGATCCAGCCAAGACCCGGGCGTTCCTTGACAACCTGGCAGCGGGAAACATGGTTGCAGATCCTGCGATATCGGGATTGTTGCTGCGGATCGCGACACTCAGCGTCATGCAGCAACGCTTCGGGATAGCCGCCTAGTTCCTTGCCTCAACCCGCGGCAGCCGCAGTTTGACCAGCAGCCCACCCAGGTCCTCGCTCTCGGCCAGTTCGACCCCGCCGCCATAGATTTCGGCCACATCGCGGACAATGGCGAGGCCCAGCCCGGTGCCCGGCTTGCCGGTATCGAGCCGCGCGCCGCGGTCGAAAATGCGGGTGCGTTCTTCTTCGGGGATCCCAGCGCCATCGTCTTCGACCCAGATTTCACATTGCTCGGAACCCGGCACCGCATCAATCGTCACGAAGACGCTACCGCCGCCGTATTTGGCTGCGTTCTCGATCATGTTGCCAAGCACTTCGTCAAGGTCCTGGCGTTCGATTGCGACCATCGCGGTGCGGCTGCCGTCGAGATCGAAACGCGCGTTCTCATAGAGCCGGGTCACCGCGCGCAGCACCGCCTCGACGCTTTCGCTGACGTTGGCGCGGGCCTGGCCCGCCGCGCGGCGGCCAACCGCGCGGGCGCGGGCGAGGTGGTGATCGACCTGGCGGCGCATCACTGCGGCCTCGCGGATCACCGTCTCGGGCAGATCATCGGCGTGCGCGGTCGCGGCATTCATCACCACGGTCAGCGGGGTCTTGAGCGCGTGCGCCAGGTTGCCCGCGTGCGTCCGCGCCTGCTCGGCCTGCCGCTCCGAATGCGCCAGCAAGGCGTTGAGTTCCTGCACCAGCGGCTGGACCTCGAGCGGCAAAGGTTCGGTCACGCGGTTGGTGCCGGTGCTGCGCATCCGCTGGATGGCGCGGCGCACCTTGCGCAACGGACCAAGCCCGTACCAGGTCTGCAGCAGCGTCATGACCAGCAGACCCAGCCCGAGCACGGCAAAGCTGCGATAGAGAATGCGGCGCACCCGGTTGGTCTGCTCGTCGAGGTTGCTCTTGCGCTCGGCCACTGTGAACCACCACACGGTCGGGCTGCCCGGCAGGGTGACCGAGCGTTCGATCACGCGCAGCGGTTCGGCCGGGAATTGCCTGGAATCGTAAGCGTGCTGTTCCTTGTCGAGGTGATCGGTACGCACCGCGAGCGAGCGGTCCCACAGCGAGCGCGACGGGAAATCGTCATGCCCCGCCCCGCGGATCTGCCAATAGAGCCCGCTGTTGGGCTCAAGCAGCCGCTGATCGCCGAGCGCGCGGTTGAAAAACACCTCGCCATCGGTGCCGACTTCGGCCGAGGCGATCATGCCGTTGAGTAGGTACGACAGCTGAGCATCGAAATTGCGGGTGATCAGCCCGGTCAGGGTCTGGTCGAGCGCGAGCCCGCCACCGAGCAGCAGGACCGAAATCCAGCCCGCCGCGATCAGCATCATCCGGCGCGACAGCGAGCCGGTGTGCGGGATGCTGGGCGGTTGGTCGGCCGTCACGAAAGGCCTTAACCGCGTCCGGGCAGCGCCGGATCGTCGAGGCTGTAGCCCAGGCCGCGGATCGTGGTGATCACGTCGGCGCCGAGCTTCTTGCGGATGCGGGTGACGAACACTTCGATGGTGTTGGAATCGCGGTCGAAGTCCTGGTCATAGATATGTTCGATCAGCTCGGTCCGGCTGACCACCTTGCCCTTGTGGTGGAGCAGGTAGGACAGCAGCTTGTATTCCTGCGCGGTCAGCTTGACCGGCTCTCCGGCGAGCGTCACGCGGCCCGAACGGGTATCGAGCCGCACGTCGCCCGCGATCAGTTCGCTGCTGGTATTGCCCGAGGCGCGGCGGATCAGCGCGCGCAGGCGGGCGATCAGTTCCTCGGTCTGGAACGGCTTGGCGAGGTAATCGTCGGCCCCGGCATCGAGCCCGGCGACCTTGTCCGACCAGCTATCGCGCGCGGTCAGCACCAGCACCGGGAACTTGCGGCCTTCCTTGCGCCACATACCCAGCACGGTCAGCCCGTCGATCTCGGGCAGGCCGAGGTCGAGGATCACCGCGTCGTATTCTTCGGTCGAGCCCATGAAGTGCCCGTCCTCGCCATCGACCGACAGATCGACGGCGTAGCCGTTGGCTTCGAGCGTGGTTTTCAGTTGCTTGCCGAGGGTTGGTTCGTCCTCGACGATCAGGATACGCATTGCGGGGTTCCCCAGAAGTGTCTGCCCGTCAGATGGGGCTTGCAGCTCAAACCGTCAAGGCAACGGCCCAACGTGCCCCAGCCGCGAAGGCGGCGAATTAACGTGAATGCCGGATGACTTGCCCGGTGCGCGCGTCGACATCGATGAAGATGACGTGGCCGTCCTTGATGAACTTGAGCCGGTACACATAAGCAGCGGGATCGTATTCGGGCCCGATATATTGCGCGCCCTGCATCTGCGGGACCACCGCACGTTCGATCTCGGGCAGCGAGCGGACATTGCCCGCGCGCAGCTCGCGCCGCGCCTTTTCCTGCGCGCCGCCGGGGCCCGCGTGGGCAGGGAGCGCCGGGATGACAGCCAGCGCGAGCAGCAAGGTGAGGAACGGTTTCATGTCAGCTGCGGCACTACCCACCCGGGATTGAACAGCCAGTGAATGGCTTAGCTCGTCTTCAGCAAGGCAATGTAGCGCTGGCGCAGTTCGCTGGTGATCGTGCCCGGGCCGCCGTTACCGATGGGTTTGCCGTCAACCGCGGTTACCGGAAGCACCAGCGTTCCGGCTCCCGAAATGAACGCCTCGCGCGCCGCGAACAGCTCGTCCGGGGTGAATGGGCGCTCTTCGACCGGCAGTCCCATGCCGCGTGCGATCTCCATCACGCAGATCCGGGTCACTCCGGGGAGGACGCCGGTATCGACCGGATGCGAGACCAGCACCCCGCGCGCATCGATGATATAGGCGTTGGAACTGGTCGCCTCGGTAACGAGCCCATCTTCCACCAGCCAGGCATCGTCAGCTCCGGCTTCGCGGGCTTCGGCCTTCATCATCACGGCATAGAGCAATTGGGTCGTCTTGGCAGAGCGCAACTGCCAGCGCAGATCGGGCCGCAGCACGATCCGCAGGCCATTTTTGCCCCACGGATTGACCAGCAGATCGTCGGCCTGGGTGAAGGCGAAGCGCGTTGCCGGGATGGCCGGATCGGGCAACGGGAACGCCCGGTCGGTGGCCTCGCCCCCGGTGAGCTGCAGGCAAGCCCGCCCTTCGTTCAGCCCATTGCGTGCGATCAATTCGGTCAGCACCGCCGGCCAATCGGTATCGTCGGCAATCCGCGCGAGCGCTTTCGAGCGCTCCAGCCGCGCCGCGTGATGCGGCCAGTTGCGAAACTTGCCATCGATCACCGGCGAAACCTCATAAACCCCCTGCCCGAAATTGAGCCCGCGATCGAAGATCGAGACCTTGGCTTCGGTTTCGGGGATGAACTGGCCGTTGAGATAGACTGTGCGCATGGCGGCATCTCTCGGTTTCCCGGCGCGGCTTGTCAACGCACCTTGCTGCCCCTAGGTGCCGCCCGGACATGGCCGCCGCACCGATCCTCTCCTGGGAAGACCTGGGCCTGATTCAGGGTTCGGGCTGGCTGTTCCGCGAGCTTGACCTGGCGATCGGCCCGCGTGACCGGCTCGCGCTGATCGGGCGCAACGGCGCGGGCAAGACCACACTGCTGAAGCTGATTGCGGGCGAAGTCGAGGCCGACCGCGGCCGCCGTTCCGTCCAGCCGGGAACGCGGATCGTGATGCTCGAGCAGGATCCGTTTTTCACCGGTTACGCCACGCTGATGGACTTCGCGCTGCACGGCAAGGACCCGCCGCCGCGCCACGAGGTCGAGGCGATTGCGGGGCAGCTCGGGATCGATCTCAGCCGGTCGGCGGAAAGCGCGTCGGGCGGGGAGCGCCGCCGCGCCGCGCTGGCTCGCGCGCTGGCGTCGCAGCCCGACCTGCTGCTGCTCGACGAACCGACCAACCACCTCGATCTGGCCGCGATCGACTGGCTGGAAGACTGGCTGAGCCGCTACAAAGGCGCGTTTGTCGCGATCAGCCATGACCGGACCTTCCTCAAGCGGCTGACCAACGCCACGCTGTGGCTCGATCGCGGGGCACTGCGACGCAAGGATATCGGGTTCGGCGGTTACGAACAATGGATGGAGGCGATCTACGCCGAGGAAGCCCGCGCCGCCGACAAGCTTGACGCGAAGTTGAAGCTCGAAGCGCACTGGCTCGAACGCGGGGTCACCGCCCGGCGCAAGCGCAATCAGGGGCGGCTGTCCAAGCTGTGGGAAATGCGCGCGCAACGCGCCGCGATGCTGGGCCCGCAAGGCGCGGCCAAGATCGCGCTGGGCACCGACGATGTGAAAACCAAAGCGGTGATCGTTGCCGACAAGGTCGCCAAGAAATTCGGTGAGCGCACGATCATCAAGGACTTCACCCTGCGGATCACCCGCGGCGACCGGATCGGGGTGGTCGGCGCGAACGGCGCGGGCAAGACGACGCTCCTGAAGCTGCTGACCGGCGAATTGCAGCCCGACAGCGGCACCGTCACGCTGGCCAAGACTCTCGACGGCGTGGTGATCGACCAGCAGCGCAGCCTGATGAGCCCCACCAAGAGCGTGCGCGATGTGCTCGCCGAAGGCGGCGACTGGATCGACGTGCGGGGCACGCGCAAGCACATCCAGGGCTATCTCAAGGACTTCCTGTTCGAACCCGGGCTGGTCGATGCCAAGATCGGCACGCTCTCGGGCGGCGAGCGTTCACGGTTGCTGCTGGCGCGCGAATTTGCGCGGCTGTCCAACCTGCTGGTGCTCGATGAGCCAACCAACGACCTCGACCTCGAAACGCTCGACCTGCTCCAGGAAGTGATCGCCGATTATGACGGCACCGTGCTGATCGTCAGCCACGACCGCGACTTTCTCGATCGGACGGTAACGATTACGCTGGGGCTCGACGGTTCGGGCAAGGTCGATGTCGTCGCGGGCGGGTATGAGGACTGGGAAAAGCAGCGCACCCAGCGCAATGCGGCGACTAAAGCGGCGCGGACCAGTCCGGTATCGGCACCGGCTCCACCCACGTCAGCGCCACAAAAGGTCAAGCTGACCTACAAGGACCAGCGCGATTACGAGCTGCTTCCCAACCGCATCGACGCCCTGCTCGCACAGATTGCGCGCGACGAAGCGGCGCTGGCCGATCCTGCGTTATACACTCGCGATCCGGCCAAGTTTGCCGCGCTGACCAAGGCGATTGAGAACGCGCGCGCCGAGAAGGATGCGGCCGAGGAGCGCTGGCTGGAGCTGGCGGAAATGGTCGAGGGGTAAAAAACCCCTCCGTCAGCCGTTCCGGCTGCCACCTCCCCATCGCAAGTTGATGGGGAGGTGGCGCGCGCGAAGTGCGGGTCGGAGGGGTAAAACTCTACCCCTGCCCCAACCGCTCCTTCACCCGTTGGTCAATCCGTGCTTCGAGCATCGACAGCGGCATTACCCCGTCCTTCAGGACTTCGTGGAACCACTGCATGCTAAACTTGTCGCCCAAAGCAGCCTGCGCGCGGGCGCGGTTTTTGACCCAGGCGGTGTGGCCGATCTTGTAGCTGCAGGCCTGCCCGATCAGGGTGCAATAGCGCTCGACCTCGCGCTGGCTGCGGGCGCGGGCAAAGCCGGTGGTGGCGACCATGTAATCGGTCGCCTGCTCGCGGGTCCAGCGCTTGTGGTGCAGCCCGGTGTCAATCACCAGCCGCGAGGCGCGGAACAGGAAGCTTTGCAGGTAGCCCGCGCGTTCCAGCCCCTGGTACGCGCCCAATTCGTCAGCCAGTTGCTCGGCATAAAGTGCCCAGCCTTCACCGTAGCTCGAGATGAAATTGTTCCGCAGCAGCATCGGCAGTTCGCCCGATTCCTGTGCGTAGCCGCCCTGCAAGTGATGCCCCGGCACGCCTTCGTGATAAGTCAGCGCGGGCAGCGAGTATTTCGGCCAATCGCCCACCGACTTGAGGTTGATCCAGTAAATCGCCGGGCGGCTGCCATCGAGCGCGGCGGAATTGTAATAGCCGTTCGATGCGCCGTCCTGAATCTCCACCGGCACGCGGCGGATTTCGAGCGGCTGCTGCGGGATATCGGCAAATGCCCGGGGCAGCCGCGCGCGCATATCAGCCATCCCGGCGTTAAGGCTGGCGATCAACGCCGTGCGGCCATCATCGCTATCGGCAAACAGCTGGTCGGGCTGATGGTTGAGCGCGGTGAGGCGCTCACCCACGGTGCCTTGGGTCATCCCCGCACCCTTGAGGATTGTGTCGATTTTCCCGGTGATTTCGGCGACCTGTTCCAGCCCGATCGCGTGGACTTCATCGGGCGAGAGATTGGTGGTGGTCGCTTGCGCCAGCGCATCGGCATAAATCTCGTCGCCGCGCTTGATCCGCCATGCGCCGTCGCCCGCCGCGGTCTTGCCGCGCAAATCGGTCATTAGGGCAATCTGCCGGTCGAGCGCGGGATAGACCGCCGCCTGCACCAGTTTGGCGGCGCGGCCGGCCCAGTCACCCGCGATGCCCTTGGCCTTGGCGCGGCTGGCGATCGACTGGACCAGCGTGTTCTGCGCCGCTGCCACATCGCGCAACTTGTGCATCTGGCCGAGCGTCAGGTCGATCGACCAGCCCGGCGCGACCAGCCCGCGCGCGGCTTCGGCCCGCTGGCCGACGGTATCCTGATCCAGCACCCGGGCAAAGGCCGCAACGCGCGATAGATACGCCTCGCAGTCGGCGGCATTGTTGATCGGGTGCGCCGAGTTGAGGAAATCGGGGATGCCGAAGTACGCGCCGCCCTGCTGATAGAGCCGGTAGGGGCTTTGCACCGAATCGATATCGTACTTGCCTGCCGCGAGCGTGCGCTGGCCCAGCATATATTCGGTCCGCGCCTGATAGCGCTGCCCGGTCTCGGACAGCGAAGCCGTGCGGATCGCCTTGAGCCTCGTCTGGAATGACCGCGCGCGTGCGAGGTCCCTGTTCCGCTCGGCCGCAGTCGGCGGGGAAAGCTGCGCGCGCAGCGGCGCGAGCTTGCCCTTGTCGAGCCCGAGCGAGGTGGCGAATTCGGGCGAGCGCGCGATCCCGTCGTTGAACATCGCATCGAGCAGGCTCAGCAGCGCCTTGTCGGGATTGGGCGCGGCGACTTTGGCCCACAGCGGTTCTGCCGCGAAGGCCGTGGCGGCGGCGCCTGCTGCTGCGATGAAGTGCCGACGGTCCATGAACTGCTCCCCGAGTGTTGAATAATGGCAGCAGTCTGAACCCGAATTGCGGGTCTGCACAGGCCCTTCGATGAAGCGCTGGTGTGGGCCGACAAGCGACAACTTCTCTTCCCAAAACCGTTCGTCCTGAGCGAAGTCGAAGGACCCGTCGAGCGCAGCCGAGACGGCCGAGCTATCGCTTTGCGGCGAGGTCAGAAGGTTCTCGACTTCGCTCGAACCACCCTTCGACTTCGCTCAGGGCGAACGGGGTTGGGTTGATTTGACTTGGGCCGGAAGTCCTCCGTTGACCCAAAGGTCACACCAACGTCACACCAACCGATAAGCCCCCGCGACCCTATCCAGCGCTAGCCGCAGCACCAGCTTGCCGCTGCGCACCGGCCAGGCCAGCGCGCGTTCGGCGAGCGGCAGCGTTTCGCCGGCGCAAACCACGCGCCACAGGATGTCCGACAGCCCGGGACCAGCTGCGGTGAGCGCGCCTTCGAACCGGGCGCGGGCGGCGAGCTGGCGTTCGCTGGCGGTGAGCGAGATGTCACCGCTGCCGCCTTGCACCCGCACCGCGTCCCAGCGCATTGTCAGGCTCGGCGCGAGCTGGGCGCGCTCCCAGTCGCGGCGCAAAGCCTCACCAGCGGCAAATTGCACGTCGCTGAGATGCCCGCGCGAATGGAGCCAGGTGAGCGGGCTTTCGGCCAGGTTGATGGTGACACTGCGGCCGCCCTTGCGCGGGGGAGCCGAGCGGGCGGCTCGGCGGACCGGGCCCTCGTCGGTCAGTTCGCATTCTATCAGATCGCGCTGCATGTGTTTTCCCCGCGTTCGAGTCACAACTTTCGAGTCGCAGGACACTTGCCAAATTCGGATAGTTGTAGGAAAGCAGGAAACCGATATGGTTACAGGACCGAACGCATGATCAACCGCATCCGTGATATTCGCCGCCAGAAGGGACTGACCCTGGCTGACGTGGCCGATCGCTGCGTGCCCGCCACCACCGCGCAGACGATCGGCCGGCTCGAAACCGGAATGCGGCAATTGTCGCTGACCTGGATGAACCGGATCGCGGCTGCGCTGGGAGTTGAGCCCGAGCTGCTGGTGCGCGGCGACGAGAGCGAAGTGCCCAGTTTTGTCGCGCGACTGACGGCGGAAGGCGCGGAAGCCCTGCCCGCCCCGCGCGAGGCGATCCTGCCCAGTGCGTTCGGCGGCGACGGCGTACTGGTCGCGCTCGAAGTTGAGGCGAGCAACGGCGAATACCGCGCCGGCGATCAGGTCTGGTTGCGGCAATTGGGGCCCGAGGCCTTCCCGCGCCTGCTCAACCGCGACGTGCTGGTCCCGCGCCCCGGCGGGCGGTTCGCGTTCGGGCGGATGATCGACCGCGATGCCCAGCGGGTCGCGGTGCTGCCGCCCGGTGCGGGTTCGCGCCAGGTGGTGGTCGACAGTCCGGCGTGGATCGCGGTCGCTGAAATGCTGGTGCGCAAATTGTGACAGCCCCCGTTGCCGAAAAATTGCGGGTCCTGTCGCTATCGACGCTTTACCCCAATGCTAATGCTCCCAACTTCGGGGTGTTCGTCGAGCGGCAGATGCAGGCAGTGGCGGCGCGGGGCGATGTCGATCTGGTGATGGTCTCGCCGCTCGGCCGGCCCCCCTTTCCCCTCTCGCTGCACCCGCGGTACCGCAGTTTGCAGGGTTTAGACCCGTTTGAGCAGCGCGGTGGCGTCAGTGTTTATCGCCCGCATTTTACCGTGTTGCCGGGCACCGGCGGACGGTTCAGCGCGCGGTGCGAGGCCGCCGCCGTGCTCCCGCTAGCGCGCAAAATGCACGCAGAACAGCCGTTCGATCTGATCGACGCGCAGTTTTTTTACCCCGATGGACCTGCTGCTGTGGCGGTCGCCAGGGCCCTTAGCCTGCCCTGCTCGATCAAGGCCCGCGGCGCTGACGTGCACCACTGGGGCCAGGCCCCCGGCACCGCCCGGCAAGTGCGCGACGCCGCCAAGCGTGCGAGCGGATTGCTGGCGGTTTCCAGTGGCTTGGCCGACGATCTCGTCGCGCTCGGCGCAGACCGCAACAAGATCACCGTCCACCGCACCGGCCTCGACCGGACGATTTTCCAACCACTCGACCCCGCCGAATGCCGCAAAAAACTGGGCCTGCCCACCGATCGACCGATCCTCGCCTGCGTCGGCGCGCTGATCGAACGCAAAGGGCAACGCTTCGCAATCGCGGCGCTGGCGCATATTCCCGGGGCCCACCTCGTACTGGCCGGAGCAGGCCCGGATGACGCGCATTTGCGCGCTTTGACCGTGCGTCTTGGCCTGTCGGCCCGGGTTCATTTCCTCGGCGCGGTGCCGCATGGTGACTTGCCGGTGGTGCTCAGCGCGGCCGATATATTCGTGCTGCCCACCGCCAGCGAAGGCCTCGCCAATGCCTGGGTCGAGGCGCTCGCTTGCGGCACTCCGGTGGTCACCACCCCAATCCCCGGCGCGCAGGAATTGCTGACCGATCCCGCCTATGGCCGGATGGCACCGCGCGATGCCGGGGCGATTGCAGCAGCGGTGAGGGAACTGCTTGCCGCCCCGGTGCCGCGCCATGCGGTGCTGGCCGGTGCGGCGGAATTCAGCTGGGAAGCCAATGCCGCCGCGCTGGTCGCGCATTGGCGTGGCCTCGCGGGACGGCACTCAGTTGGCTGAGCTGCGCTCGCGGGTCAGGCGTTCCTGCCGGTCCATCTCGGTTTCGGTGGGGACAAAGCTGTTCGAGGTGACCTTGAGCCACAGCAGCATCGGCGCCGCCGCGTAGATCGAACTGTAAGTCGCCACCACGATCCCGAGGATCATCGCGGCCGAGAACGCGAAGATCACCTTTGGTCCCAGGAACAGCAACGCAAACAGCGCCATCAGGATCGTCACCGAGGTCATCACCGTGCGGTGCAGCGTCTCGTTGATCGACATGTCGAGCAGCTGCTCGGTCGGCATTCGGCGGTATTTCTTCAGGTTCTCGCGTATTCGGTCATAGACCACGATCGTATCGTTGAGCGAATAGCCGATGACGGTCAGAATCGCGGCGACCGCGGTCAGATCGAACTCCATCTGGGTCAGCGCGAACAGGCCGATCGTCAGGATCACGTCGTGGATCAAGCTGATCAGCGTGCCGACCCCGAACTGCCATTCGAAGCGGATCCAGATATAGATCGAGATCGCGATCGCGGCGAAACCGAGCGACTTGAACGCGGTCCAGCCCAATTCCTTGGAAACCTTGCCCGAAACCGAATCGACCCCGTCGATCCGCGCATCCGCATGGTCGGCCTTGACCGTGGCGGAAATCCGTTTCGACATGGCATCGGACAGGCCGGCATTGGTCTCCGAACCCTCGGGCAGGCGCAGCCGGATCGACACCGCGTTGGGCGCGCCGAAGGTCTGGATGATCGGCTCGCCATAACCTAGCTTCTCGATCTCGCTGCGCAATGCCCCCACCGGCGCTTCCTGACTTTGCGTGAAGGTCACGCGGATCATTTGCCCGCCGACAAAGTCGACGCCCTGGTTGAGGCCCTGGGTGAACAGCAGCACAAGGCTGCCGATCATCAGCACCACGCTGAGGATTGTGGTCGGCCACTGGTACTTGAGGAAGTGGACGTTGGTATTGTCGGGAATGAGCTTGAGCAGACGCATGGGTCCGGATCCTTCAGATGTGGAGTTCGGCCGGGCGCGCGCGGCGCAGCCACAAAGCAACCCACATGCGGGTGAGATAGACGGCGGTGAACACCGAGGTGGCGATGCCGATGATCAGCACCACGGCAAAGCCCTTGATCGGCCCCGAGCCAAATATCCCCATCAGCGCCGCAGCGATGAAGTGCGTGATATTGGCATCGAAAATCGTCCGGCTGGCCTCGGTATACCCCACTTCGACTGCTTGGACGACCCGCCTCCCGCGGTTTCGCTCCTCGCGGATACGTTCGTTGATCAGCACGTTGGCGTCGACCGCAGCGCCGATGGTCAGGACGAACCCCGCGATCCCCGGCAGCGTCAAGGTGCCGCCGATCATCGCCATCACCCCCAGGATCATCAGCACGTTGATGACCAGCGCGATATTGGCGTAGATCCCGAACCGGCCATAGCTCAGCGCGATCAGGACCATGATCGCCCCGGTGCCGACCAGCATCGCGATGATGCCCTTGTGGATCGAATCCTTGCCCAGATCGGGCCCGACGGTGCGTTCTTCGATCACCTTGAGATCGACCGGCAGCGCGCCCGAGGCAAGGTTGATCGCCAAGGCCTGCGCGCTGGCGGGTGAAAAGCTGCCCGATATGCGCGCCTGCCCGCCCAGAATCGGCTCGTTGATGCTCGGCGCGGAAATCACCTTGCCGTCGAGGATGATCGCAAACGGCTTGCCGACATTCTCGCTGGTCAGCTTGGCGAACTTCGTCCCGCCCTGCTGATTGAACGAAATCTCGACAATCGGTTCGTTGGTCTTCTGGTCATTGCTCGCGGTCGCCTGGGTCAACTGATCGCCACTGATCCCGCCAAGCCGGTATACTGCGAGCGGGACCAGGCCGTCCTTTTCAGGATTGGCAAACGGCACCAGCTGGGTGCCCGGCTGAGCGATCCCCTGGGTGCGGTCGTTGGCCGTGGCGGCGCTGTCGACCAGCTTGAATTCCAGTTTCGCGGTTTGCCCGAGTAGGTCTTTTAGCGCCTTCGGATCGCTCAACCCCGGGACTTGTACCACGATGCGGTTCGAACCTTCGCGGATGATGGTCGGCTCGCGCGTCCCCAGGCTGTCGATGCGCTTGCGCACCACTTCGACTGCTGCGCCCATCGCCTGGTCGGCGCTCTGCTTGAGCCCCGCCTCGGTCGGGGTCAGCACGATCAGCCCGCCGTTGACCGCCAGGTCCCAGTCGCGCTGGCCGGTGGTGCCCGCGCCGCTGGTCAGCGTCTGCAATTCCTCGCGCGCTGCGTCGGCCTTGCTCGGATCGTTGAGCATGAACGAGACTTTGCCGTCCTTGGTCGAGATATCGCCGATCCCGATCTTCGGGTCGGCCTTGTTCATGCGGACCTGCACGCTCTCTTCCATTTGCCCCAAACGAAGCTGGCGGATCTGGTTGGAATCGGCTTCGAGCAACAGGTGGCTGCCGCCGGCCAGATCGAGCCCGAGATTGATCATGGGCGCCGGCAGGACCGACGGCCAGGCAAGGCCCGTTGCGGCAAAGACTGTCGGCAAGGTGGCGATCGCACAGGCCGCGGTCACAAACCACAGCAGGATCTGTTTCCAGCGGGGAAAATCGAGCATCTAAAAACTTTCGCTTGTACGACTGGAGCTGGGCGGCTGGATGCCAGCTCAGTCGTTGGCCGGCTTGCTGCCGGCCGGCGGCACGATATCCGAAATCGTCGACTTGAGCGTCTTGACCCGCACATTGGGAGCCAGCTCAACCTCGGCATAGACCTCGTCGACCTTGATCACCTTGCCCAGGAAGCCGCCCGCGGTGAGCACCTGATCGCCCTTTTTGATGCTGCCGATCTTTTCCTGCAGCTCGCGCTGGCGGCGCATCTGCGGGCGGATCATCAGGAACCACATCACCGCGAAAATCGCAACGAACGGCAGGTAGGTCAGCCATACCGGCGGGGCTTGGCCCGCACCGGCTGCGGCGGAAAGGACGGAGAGAATTGCGCTGTTCATGGCTTGCTGTCTGCACCTGTCAAATCGCGCGCCATCTGGCAGCGGGCGGAATTGCGCGCGACTAGCAGCAATGTACGGGCGTTGCAACGCGCCGTCCCTCACAGTCCGTCACTGGCGCGCAATCCATTTGGCATCTGATCGCAGCGCTTCAAGGGGTTACCGCAGGTTTACGCCGAGCCGCTTGCCACAGCGCCCCGCCCTGCCTATAGGCGCGGTCCCTGCCCGGCTGCGTTCACGCGGACGGGCGGACCGGTCGGGACGTAGCGCAGCCTGGTAGCGCATCACACTGGGGGTGTGGGGGTCGGAGGTTCGAATCCTCTCGTCCCGACCATTTTACTTTATACCGGCAAGCTATCGCTGCGCGGCAAACCATTTTCCTACATGAACCGATTTGGTTATCTGCGCGCCTTCGTTCAAACCGAAGGAGCAAAACGCATGGCACTTCTCGACGCCCTGATCGGGCCGGTCATCTCGATCATCGACAAAGTCATCCCCGACAAGGCCCAGCGCGACAAGGCCAAGCTCGAGCTGCTGCAATTGCAGGGCTCGCAAGAGCTGGCCGAGATCAATTCACGCCTCTCCGCGATCGTCGCCGAGGCCAATGCGCGCGATCCGTGGACCAGCCGGGCCCGCCCGAGTTTCCTCTATGTGATGTACATCCTGCTGCTGACCGCGCTGCCGATGGGGCTGCTGGCAATGTTCAGCCCGGGCCGCGCGGCGGCGATCGCGGCGGGGATGAACGCTTACCTGGTGGGACTGCCCGAGCCGCTCTACGCCTTGTTCGGGACCGGCTACCTTGGTTACACCGCGGCGCGGCAGTGGGGCAAGATCGCCGGGTCGGACAGCTGAGTTCCGCTCGGCCAACTTAACAAAATGCCGCTCGTGGTTAGTTTCAGGTAATCTTTTGCCGGTATAGCTCGCCGCAGCGGCATCCGTCCTTCGCGGTGCCCCGGGAGTATCCGCGTGTCCACAACCAGGCAAATCGGTCGGAAAAGCCGCATCAAGCTGGCAGTCGTGCTGCTGGTCCCCGCGTTGCTGCTCGGCGGTTGCAGCCGCGATGCCAACCTCGCCGAAAAGGTCGCCGCAGCCGATGCCGCAGCGCTCCGCGCCGAACAAGCAGCGCAGCGCGCAGAACATGCCGCCGGTGAAGTCGCAAAAGCGCAACACGCGACGGTCGTCGAGGCCGAAGCCGAGCCCGACCCGAACGACGATCAGCCCGAACAGGCCAAGGCCAACGAAGCCCCCGCCCCCGAGCCAACCATCGAAGGCTGATCGCCCCCGCGCGCCGCCGCCAGCCCCCCGCAAATACCAAAGCCTATGAACGTGGGCCATGCGCGGCTATGGACGGGCCGATCCCGCAACAAATCGGAGCAGCCGCGTGGGCGAACGCACAGTCATGGTCCTCAACGGACCCAACCTAAACCTGCTCGGCACGCGCGAACCGGCGATCTATGGCCATGACACGCTGGCCCAAATCGATGCCCGGCTGGTCGCTTACGGGACCGAGCTGGGGCTGACCGTCGAATGCCGCCAGACCAACCATGAAGGCACGCTGGTCGACTGGCTGCACGAAGCCCGCGCCCGGGGCCTGCACGCGGTGCTGCTTAACGCCGGGGCCTACACCCACACTTCGATCGCGCTGCACGACGCGATCCGCGCGATCGAACTGCCGGTGATCGAGGTCCATCTGTCCGACCCCGAAACCCGCGAGCCGTTCCGTCACATCTCGTATGTCGGGATGGCGGCGACCGACTGCGTCAAGGGACTGGGCCCGCAAAGCTACATCGTCGCGCTGGAACGCGCAGCGGCCCTCTAACTTTCTCGTCATTGCGAGCGGGTTTTGCAACCAACCGGAAGCCTTCGGGGCGCTTTAGGCTTGCCCTCGCTGGCGGCGCGCCGCATAGGCGAGAGCCCTGTTTCAGATAAGAGGTTCGCATGAGCGAGACGAAGGGCGTCAGCCGGACTGGCGGCACAAACGGCGGCATGAATATTGACAGCAAACTGGTGCGCGAACTTGCCGAACTGCTGAACGAAACCGGCCTGACCGAGATCGAAGTCGAAGACGGTGAGCGCAAGATCAAGGTCGCGCGGCACGCCGCAGCGGTGCACATGGCCGCCGCGCCAGCGGTCCACGCCGCTGCTCCAGCCTCCTCTCCGGCGGTTCCGCTGGCTGCCGCCGCGCCCGAACCCACGGTCGATGTCAATGCGCTCAGATCACCGATGGTCGGCACCTGTTACCTCTCGGCCGAGCCGGGCAGTCCCTCGTTCATCGCGGTCGGCCAGCAGGTCAAAGCGGGTGATACGCTGCTGATTATCGAGGCGATGAAGGTGATGAACCCGATCACCGCCACCGCTGCGGGCACGATCAAGGCGATCCTGGTTGAAAACGCGCAGCCGGTCGAATTCGACCAGCCGCTGGTCGTCCTCTCCTAAGCATGGGCATTTCCCGGATACTGATCGCCAACCGCGGCGAAATCGCGCTGCGCATTCACCGCGCCGCGCACGAAATGGGGATCGAAACGGTCGCGGTGCACTCCACCGCCGATGCCGATGCGATGCACGTGCGCCTCGCCGATCATGCGGTCTGCATCGGGCCGCCGGCGGCCAAGGACAGCTACCTCAACATGGCCGCGATCATTTCGGCCGCGGAAATCGCGCACGCCGATGCGATCCATCCCGGCTACGGCTTCCTGTCCGAAAACGCCCAGTTCGCCGACATCGTCGAGGCGCACGGGCTGATCTGGATCGGGCCCAAGCCCGAACACATTCGCACGATGGGTGACAAGATCGAGGCCAAACGCACCGCGGGTGCCTTGGGTCTGCCATTGGTCCCCGGATCGGACGGTGCGGTCAGCGAAATCGGCGAAGCCAAGCGGATCGCCGAGCAGGCCGGCTACCCGGTGATCATCAAGGCCGCATCGGGCGGCGGCGGGCGCGGCATGAAGGTCTGCAACGGGCCGGACGAGCTCGAAACGCTGATTGCCCAGGCCGGGAGCGAGGCCAAGGCCGCGTTCGGCGACGCCACGGTTTATATCGAAAAGTACCTCGGCAATCCGCGCCACATCGAATTCCAGGTGTTCGGCGACGGCAACGGCGAGGCGATCCACCTGGGCGAGCGCGATTGCTCGCTCCAGCGCCGCCACCAGAAGGTGCTCGAAGAAGCCCCCTCGCCGGTCATCACGCCCGAGGAACGCAACCGCATGGGCGGGATCGTCGCCAAGGCGATGGCCGACATGGCCTATCGCGGCGCGGGCACGATCGAGTTCCTGTGGGAAAACGGCGAGTTCTATTTCATCGAAATGAACACCCGGCTGCAGGTCGAACATCCGGTCACCGAGGCCATTACCGGGGTCGATCTGGTGCGCGAGCAGATCCGCATTGCCGATGGCAAGCCGCTGTCGGTCCGCCAAGAAGACGTCGAGTTCAACGGCCACGCGATCGAATGCCGGATCAACGCCGAAGACCCGTGGAACTTCACCCCCTCACCCGGCCTCGTCACCAATTACCACGCCGCCGGCGGCATGAACGTCCGGGTCGATAGCGGGCTCTACGCCGGGTATCGGATCCCGCCGTACTACGATTCGATGATCGCCAAGCTGATCGTCAAAGGCCGCACCCGCGAAGGCTGCATCATGCGCCTCAAACGCGCGCTCGAGGAGATGGTGATCGGCGGGGTCAACACGAGCATCCCGCTCCATCAGGCGCTGATGAAGGACCCCGATTTCATCAACGGGGACTACACGATCAAGTGGCTGGAGGAGTGGCTGGCGAAGCGGAAAAACGTGTAAGCGTTTTTTGGTCCTCTCCTTTTTCACGAAGTGCAAAAGGGGAGGTGGCAGCCCGCAGGGCTGACGGAGGGGTAAATTGCCACGCAAGCCACGCAGCGGAGACCTGTCGAAGGCGCGCGAGCTGCGGCAAAACATGAGTTTGCCCGAAGTACTCTTGTGGAACCTGCTCCGAAAATCGCCTGGTGGCGTGCACTTTCGCCGCCAGGAGCGGCACGGTAAATACGTCCTCGATTTCTATTGCGCGAAGGCAAAGGTTTGCATCGAAGTCGACGGCATTGCGCACAGCATGGGCGACCGCCCCGCGCGCGACGACGAGCGCGATGCCGAATTGCGTGCGGATGGAATTGAGGTGATGCGAATTCCGGCGACCGACGTGCTCAAATCGCCAGAGGAAATCGCCGAGGCTTTGGTTCGCTATTGCAAGCGTTGAAGGCCCCTCCGTCAGTCGCAAAAGCGACTGCCACCTCCCCTTTTGCACTTCGTGAAAAAGGAGAGGACCAAGAAGGCTTTTTCCGATCCTCTCCGTTTTTGCGAAGCACAAACGGGGAGGTGGCGCGCCCGAAGGGCGTGACGGAGGGGTTCTTTGTTCGAACTACTCCAACGGCACCCCGGGCATCTGCTTCGCCGTCCTGATCGTCAAACTCGTCTTCACACTCGCCACATTCGGCGCGGGCGTCAGCTTGCTGGTCAGAAACTCCTGAAAGCTCTGCAAATCCTTGCTGACGATCTTCAGGATAAAATCGATCTCGCCGTTGAGCATGTGGCATTCGCGCACTTCGGGCAGGTCTTTCATCGCATCTTCGAACTGGCGCAGCGCTTCTTCGGCCTGGCTCTTGAGGCTGACCATCGCGAACACGGTGATCGCAAATCCCAGTTTCGACGAATCGAGATCGGCGTGGTAGCCGCGGATCACGCCCAGTTCCTCAAGCGCGCGGACCCGGCGCAGGCAGGGCGGCGCGGTCAGGCCGACGCGGCTGGCGAGCTCGACGTTGGTCACCCGCCCTTCATCTTGAAGCTCCGATAATAGACGGCGATCGATCGAATCAAGATTGGCCATCCGTCACCCCTTTCATGCCGCATGGCGCAGCAGAATGCCCATATTGGGCAACAATTGCCGCGATGCCTATCCCGGACTGCTAATTTTATTGTTTATGCTCGCAACTGTCCCGCTTTGCAACGCACCTTTCATGGCCCGTTTTGACTGGGGACAAGTCTGCTAACCCGGCTCGCGCGTATCCTGCCCAAGAGTTTAAAAGCCCAGATGCATTTCGATGACCGCCTTGGAACCGTACTGCGCATGCGCGCCGATGGCGGCGGACTGCGGCGCATCCAGTTCCGGCAGCTGCTCGACCTGCTCGGCACCTCGCCCGCCGAAGCGCGCGGCGACCAGATCGACCTCGCCTATCTTTGCCTGAGCGAAATCGGCGGCGAAATTCCGCCTGGGGAACGCATCGCAATGCTGCGCGATCCGGCGCTGCGGCTGCGCTCGCCGCGGCTGGTGGCGGTGCTGTGCGGGGCCGAGCCGCAGGTGGCCCAGGCCACGCTCCAGCGCGCCCAGCTCAGCCCCGAACAGTGGCTCGACCTGATCCCCGCGCTGCCCCCCGGTGCGCGCCCGGCGCTGCGCCAGCGCGGTGATTTGCCGGGCGAGGTCAAGGCCTTGCTGGTCCAGCTGGGGATCACCGACCGCGCCTTGCCGATGGCCGAGAGCGCAGCAATTGCCGCCTGCGCCAACGATGACGACGCTGATAACGATCAAGAAAACGAGACAATCACGCAGCCCGAAGCGGGCGAAGGCATCGGCGCGATCGTCCGCCGGATCGAGGCCTATCGCCGCGCCAAGTCCGTGGTCGAGCAGCCCGGCACCGGCGATTCGCCGCGCCTGCCGCTCGGTGAAGAACACGTGCTGCGGGTGCCCGATACGGTCCGCGCCGCCGACTTTGCCAGCGATGCCCAATTGCGGATCGTGTGGTGCGATGCGGGCGTGGCGCCGATGCTGGTCGGGATGCGCTTGAACCGCACGCCGGCCATCGATCAAGTCCTGCGCCAGCGCCAGCCGCTCTGCGCACAGCGGCTTGCGCTCGCGGGGGCACCAGCGATTTCCGGACAATGGCAGGTCGACGCCGCACCGTGGTTCGATCCGCTGACCGGGCAATTTCGCGGCTATCGCGGGCGCTTGCGCCGTCCTGCCACGGTCACCGCGCCGGCCTCGGCCAACCCGCCGGTAACCGAGAGCCCCGCCGACCGGATCCGCCAGATGCTGCACGAGCTGCGCACCCCGGTGAACGCGATCCAGGGCTTTGCCGAGGTCATCCAGCAGCAGCTGTTCGGCCCCACCCCGCACGAATACCGCGCGCTGGCTGCCGGAATCGTCGGGGATGCTGCGCGCATTCTCTCGGCATTCGAGGAACTTGAGCGGCTCGCCCGGCTCGAAAGCGGGGCGATGGAGCTGACCGCGGGCGACACCGATCTGGCGCAGCTGACCGCCGCCACGGTCGCGCAACTCAGCGCGCATACCGCCAGCCGGAGCAGCGGCTTTGTGGTGCGCGCCGACGACGAACCCCTGCCCGTCCCGCTCGACCGGCTCGAACTGGAGCGGATTGTCTGGCGCTTGCTCGCCACCCTCGCCGGGACCAGCGCGCCGGGCGAGCAGCTCAAGCTGCGGCTGCGCGCCAGGGATGGCATGGCGCGGCTCGAGCTTGCCTTGCCCGCATCGCTTGCTGCCATGTCCGACGATACGCTGTTCGAGGCGGGAGTCGGCGCGGTGCCGCAGGTTATTTCTGCCGGGGTCTTCGGGGCCGGCTTTGCGTTGCGATTGGCCCGCGCCGAGGCCCGCGCTGCTGGCGGCGATCTGGTCCGCAAGGGTGATAAGCTGCGGTTGACTCTGCCGGGGTTGACCCTGCCACTCCCCGGCCATACCCACAGCGCCGACGGGGATTCGGTTGGTAGCGCCTGATCAGTCGAAAGGGTGTTTTAACTTGGCAGTGACGCGGATTACCGACCTGCCCAGCCCACCCGATTTCGTGGCATTCAAGCCCGGTTTCGCGCAACGCTTCCTGCTGACTGTCGACACCGAGGAAGAGTTCGACTGGACCAAGCCGCTGGCGCGCGAGGAGCACACCGTGCTGACCGTGGCGCGGCTCGCCAAGTTTCAGGAGTTTTGCGAAGGTCAGGGCGTGGTGCCGGTCTATCTGGTCGATTATCCAATCGCCACATCGCCCGCCGCAGCGGACATTCTCCGCCCCGCGCTTGCTGCCGGCAAGGCCGAGATCGGGGTCCAGCTGCACCCCTGGGTCAGTCCGCCGCACGATGAAGAGGTCAACCAGCACAACAGTTTTGCCGGCAATCTTCCTGCCTCTCTGGAACAGGCCAAATTCGGCAAGCTGCGCGATGCCATTGCCGAGAACTTCGGCGCACCGCCGCTGATCTACCGCGCCGGGCGTTACGGAGTCGGACCGAACACCGCCGATATCCTCTCCAGCGGGGGCATCGCGATCGACAGCTCGGTGCGCTCGTGCTTCGATTATTCATCGCAAGGCGGCCCCAATTTCCGTGAATTTCCGGTGCGGCCCTATTGGCTCGATCGCAGCAAGGGCCTGATGGAATTGCCGCTGACCACGGTTTACTGGGGCGTGCTGCGCCAGATCGGGGCGTGGCTTTATCCGCAGATGTGGCGCGTGCCGCGGCTGCGCGGATTGCTCGCGCGGATCGGTATGCTTGAGCGGATCCCGCTCACCCCCGAAGGCGTGACGGTGGAAGAAGCAATCCGCGGGATCGATATTGCGATCGACCTGGACCTGCCGGTGCTGGTGCTGTCGTTCCACAGTCCCTCGCTCGCGCCGGGCTATACCCCCTATGTGCGCAGCGAAGCCGATCTGGATGCGCTGTATGATTGGTGGCGTCAGGTCTTCGCCTATTTGCGCAATCGCGGCGTCGCGCCGACGACGGTGGAAGAACTGATCGGTGCCGCGACGCTAACCTAACCGCGCTTGCTTAAGTGATCGGGCCAAGCTAACGCGCGCCGTCGCTTCGCCTGATGGGCCTGTAGCTCAGTTGGTTAGAGCTGGCCGCTCATAACGGCTAGGTCGCGGGTTCGAGTCCTGCCGGGCCCACCACGGCGACAGAGATACCCCAGGTCGGGGAGTGGCGCAGCCCGGTAGCGCGCTTGCTTTGGGAGCAAGATGTCGCAGGTTCGAATCCTGTCTCCCCGACCATTTTATCGGTGACTTGCAAGTCACTGATATAGTTTCTGAAAATATACCAATTTTAGCCTGTGCAGGAACTGTGTAGAACTTTTTGCGGTTTGCCTCGAAAGTCGGCGACTTGAAACCGCCACTTTCTCCGTTATTTTCAGTCAATGGCGAAAAGAGATTCGGGCACCGATATGCGTGCTGAGTCATTCCGATTTCCGGGCATATGCGGGGATCGCGTCTAAGTCCTACCTCATTCCTCGATTCCATCTGCGGCATAGACGTTGGCAGCGAAGTTCTCGACCGCAAGGGCGCAAGCCCCAAGCTGTTGCTGAGCAGTCGTGAGGGCATCCCCAGCAAAGAAATCGCGCACGGCGATTTTGGCAAGCCAGACTTCGAGCTTTTTCAAGTCGTCCTCGACCTCTTCCAGCTCGGCAAACGTAAACTTCTCAGCGGCGATCTCCTTGGCTACTTCGTCGAGTAGCCCTTGGCTGCGGGTTTCAAATTCCTGATATTCGCGCTGCCGGTCGCTGACGAACCTCGCGATCATCTCCTTGTCATCCGCAACGGCAGTTGCCTCGAACAGACTGGCACTACCCCCTTGCGCTTGCACGGTCTGGGCGAGCTCGTTCAACAGCGTTTGATGCGCTTCGGAAGCAGGCAACATCCAAGCACCATGTTCAACGCTGGTCGCCCCTGCTGCGCGAAGTCGCCGCCAAAGCGCAACCCGCGCGCTCGATGCGGAGGCAGGTATCTGGGTCAGCAAGAGGAGCCATTTGAGCCTGCTCATCGGGGCGTGGATTGTAATAGGTGTTGCATCACGCTGAGCGACCTCTAGGAAGTAACAGCTATTACATTAGGGTGCTTGCCGCAGATGACCAATCGCAAAATTCACCGCTGGCTGAGCGTTATCGGCATCGTCTTTTTCCTCTCGGTGGCCGCCACCGGCATCTGGCTCCAGATTGAAGCAATCTTCGGCGAGGACGAAGCCGTGCGTGAAGCGATGGCGCAAATTACCTCCCCTGCTTCGCTGGCAGCGCCGTTGCCCGCCAATGCAGTCTCGATGGACAAGGCCCGCGCAATTATTCTCGCCCGCTACGGCAATCGACCCGTTGCTTCTGTTGACTGGGTCATCAAGGCTCCCGTGCCAGCCTATGTGTTCCATCTCGACGGGGCAGAGCCGGTCAAAGTGACAGTCAATGCGGCAAACGCTGCAATCATCGCCTCCGAACCCGATGGCGAGGATTGGGTAGTACGTCTTCATACCGGCGAGATACTCGGTGACGGCGGCAAGTTTCTCGGGCTGGCGTGGGGTTTGGCACTGATCGCCATGAGCATCACCGGCATCATTCTCTATCTGAACATGCTGCGGGCACGGCGCACCGGCGCGGCGGGCAAGGTGCGCGGCTGGCGGCGGTATTTCTGGTGAGGGTTCCGCTCACCATTTTGGCTGCGCCATTGCTGGCGGCCACGGCAACGCCAGCATTGGCGCAATCGGTAACTCCACCCGCACCCCCGCCGGTTCTGTCATTCAACCCCGATGCGGGCGTAGTCGTCCAATCGGACGATTTCCGCATTACCGCTTGGGGCTTTGCCGAACGGCTGATCGATCCAGACGGCAAAGATGGCTGGCGGCGGGTGCGGCAAGGGGCCGAGTTCGATTTACCGCGGATTACGCCGCACTTGCGCGCTGCGGTCGTCTATGAAATCGATCTGACCAACAGCGACTTCTTCCGTAATGGGCCGTTCCGCCGCAATTTCGAGAACCTGTTCGTGTCGCTTCAGGATGCCGACGATCCAGGCAAGTTTCGGCTGCTGTTCGGGCATAACACCCATATCCTGTCGCGCGACGACAACCTGTCCTCGGGCAATCTGCCGACGATCAACCGTTCGCTGGTTCTGGAAGAGCATGGTTCGGTCAATACCTTCGGCGCGCAGATGGGGTTTCAGGTGCAGAGGGCATTGTCGCCCAAGGCAACAATCCAGGTTTCGCTGGGCGATAACCGGGGTTCGCTCAACGCCGGGGAATACCACGACAGCATCGGGCGCTCGGTCGCGGGCAAGCTCCTCCTCACGCCCATCAATGATGCACAAGGTGGACGCAAGCTGACACTCGGCTTTGCCAGCGATTATACGAGCGGGATCACCAATCGCAGCTTCACGCTGGCAACAGCGATCGCCGCAGCACCGCTGGGGAGCGTTCCGGCAACAGGCGGCAAGCTGACTTTCGAAGCCGATGCCGCATATACGTTCCCGCTCGCAGGCCACCCGGCAACGATCGAAGGCGAGGTGATCCGCTCGCGCTTTTCGGGCAGCAACAGCGATGTGCTTGGTGGCTATGCGATGGCGCAATTCGCGCTGTTTGATACAAGCAAGGCGGGCGATCTCGACCTGTTCCTGCGCTATGATTTGGTCAGCCTCGGGCAAGATTCAATCGCTGGCCGCGCGCAACAGCGAGCCATACGCACGGGGTTCAACTATAATCTGCCCTACACCGGCAAGCTGGTGAGCCTGCACGTTGAATATGCTCACAACAGCGTCAGTGGCCCCACTGCGATCATCACAAATGCCAATCCCAGTGATGAAGTGCGGATAGGACTTAGGATCAGCCTCCAACGCTACAATCGCCATTGATGCCTATCCGCAAACATGATGGTCCTCGCTTGGCTATTCCCCACACAGTCTGGGCGCTCGGTCTGGTCAGCCTGTTCATGGATCTGTCGTCCGAGATCATCCACGCGCTGCTGCCGCTGTTCCTGACTACGACGCTCGGGGTTAGCATCGCGATGGTTGGGTTGATCGACGGGATCGCCGAGGCAACCGCTTCGATCACGAAAGTGTTCTCGGGCTATATTTCGGACCGGATCGGGCGGCGCAAACCGCTGATCCTGCTGGGCTATGGTCTGGGCGCCTTGAGCAAACCGCTGTTCGCTCTGGCCGGCTCAGCGCCAGTGGTGCTCGGCGCACGGTTTGCCGACAGGATCGGGAAGGGTTTGCGCGGTGCCCCGCGCGATGCGCTGGTGGCCGATGTCACACCAGCAGCCATTCGCGGGCGGGCTTTCGGTCTGCGCCAGTCGCTCGATACGGTTGGAGCCTTCGCTGGACCGCTGCTGGCCATCGGGCTGATGGCCGCCTTTGCCAACGACATGCGCCTGGTCTTCTGGGTTGCGGTCGTCCCGGCAATACTGGCGGTCCTTTGCGTGATCTTTGGCGTTGAGGAACGGATCGATCATGCGGCCCCCAAACCAGAACGCCCGCCAATCGCGTTTGCCGATCTCAAACGCCTTGAGCGGCCGTTCTGGGGCGTTGTCGCGCTTGGCGTCATCTTCACGCTGGCACGGTTCAGCGAAGCGTTCCTGATCCTCAAGGTATCGGCCGAGGGGCTGCCGCTGACCTATGCGCCCGCCGTGCTGGTCGTCATGAATGTGGTCTATGCACTCGGTGCCTATCCAGCTGGTATCGCATCCGATCGTGTGTCGGCGCGCATTTTGCTGGGTTGGGGGCTCGCCTGCCTGATCCTCGCCGATCTTGTCCTGGCAATGGTTTCAGGACTGGCCGGGGCGTTTGCCGGGATTGCCCTGTGGGGCCTGCACATGGCGCTCACGCAAGGCTTGATGGCCAAGCTGGTGGCAGATCAGGCACCTGCAGAATTGCGCGGGTCGGCCTTCGGTCTGTTCAATCTCGCCACAGGGATCGCGCTGCTGGTCGCCAGTGTCGTCGCGGGCCTGTTGTGGGACAAGCTCGGCGCTAATGCGACCTTTTTTGCCGGAGCAGCCATAGCCGCAGCTGCGCTCATAGCGCTAATTTTCGGCAGCACAGTGCACAGTGTCACCTCTACCGAAGCCCGGCCAGATTGACATTCACCACCCTCAAGAGCATTTCGCCACCACTATGAAGTTTTTGTTCCGCCATCTCCTGTTGCTCGGGGTCATTCTTGGCCTTGCCGGGCAAAGCGTGGCTTTTGCGTCCAGCCCCTGTGCTGAAATGCAAAAGGAACAGATGACGACGATGGCCGCGTCGATGGCTGGGCAGATGGCAGGAATGGCCGATTGTGCCATGAGCCAGCACAAATCCGACAAGAATTCAGCCCCCTGCAAGGACATGACGCCTGGGTGTCTGGCCATGGCGGGATGCGCGGCAATCGTTGGCCTCGGAACGCTTTCGCCGAATATTGAACCGCCGCTGGCCGTTGCCGGACTTGAACTCTGGTCTGCCACCTCCGTTCTGACCGGGCGTAGCGTCGCGCCTGAACCCGACCCTCCGTCACTCCTTGGCTGAACCGACTGGCGCTTAGCGGCTTCAACTGCCGTTCTGCGCCCCAACGCGATTCAACCAAGGATTTTTGACATGAAGACGATTCTGACACTCGCCGCAGCCATTGCGGCACTCACCACCGCCTCCGCCAGTTTTGCCCACACGCCTGCTGGCGGCCATTGGGAATGGCAGTCGCGAGCCATCTCTGGGCCGAACCGGGCCAACCTGCCGCAGCAGGTCCGCGTCTGGATCAAGGACGGCGACACCGACATGGCCGACTGCAACTGCGCCAAGATGAAGATGAGCGCGGCCGATTGCATGATGAGCATGCCGGGCAAGTCCGACGCGCCATTGGCCGGCTAAGGCGATTGCCTGGCCGATAATGAAAAGCAAACTGGCTGGGCGCGTATCGTCGGCGGGGTGTTCGACACCTCGCCGACGAACGACTGCCTCAGGCTGCTTTTGCGTTCCCGGCTCGGCTCTGCCGATCAGGAGAGCTTCATGCGCATAATCTTTCTGGCCCCGCTGCTTGTGGTGATTTCGGGCACTGCGCTGGCCGAACCGATGACTTTCGACACTGCGCTTCAGCGCGCGGCGGCGAATGCGCCGTCGCTGCGAGCAGGCGAGGCAGGAGTCGCGGCGACCCGTTCGGCATCGATTGCCGCCGGACAGCTCCCCGATCCGACGCTCGATCTCGGCATTCAGGACTTTCCAGTGACCGGTCCCAACGCCGGGAGTTTTACCCGTGACAACTTCACGATGACCAAGGTCGGTGTCAGCCAGCAGTTTCCCAATCCCGCTAAGCGCCGCGCTCAGCGCGGACGGGCGCAGGCCGATATTGGCGTCGCCGATGCCGATCTGGCGGTCGAAGCGCAGAATATCCGGCTCGAGACGGCGCTGGCCTGGGTTGATCTCTACTACGCCAAGCGACGGCTCGTGCAGCTGGAGTCGCTTGATGAGAGCCTCGGCGAATTGCAGACGACAGTGTCGGCGCGGCTGGCATCGGGTTCGGCCCGTCCTTCTCAGGCGCTCGAACCCGAACAATTGCGCGCCGCGGTGAAAGATCGGCGCAGCGAGCTTCAAGCCGATGCGGCCAAGGCGCAAGCGCGGCTTGCCCGCCTGACCGGCGATCCCGATGCGGATGTCTCCGGAACGCCGCCCGCACTCGAAGTGAACGGA
The DNA here is from genome assembly GCA_025359425.1 of Sphingomonadaceae bacterium. GTDB lineage: Bacteria > Pseudomonadota > Alphaproteobacteria > Sphingomonadales > Sphingomonadaceae > Novosphingobium. Next base: position 46,131 of record JANYGC010000055.1, on the reverse strand, counting down.
CCCGCGTTGCGGGCGCATGTCGCGGTGCTGCCCCGGTTGCAGGCGCTCGATGCGCAGGCGCGGGTAGCCGATGCCGATGTCTCGTTAGCCCGCGCCAACAAGCGGCCCGACTGGCGGATTGGCACCTCCTATGGCCGCCGCGATCCGGCCTATGGCGATCTGGTATCAGTCACGCTCAGCATCGACCTGCCGTTCTTCGGCAAGCACCGGCAAGATCCCCTGATCGCCGCGCGCGAGAGCGAGGCCAGCCGCGCCCGGTTGATGCGCGATGCCGGAGAACGCGACGTCCTGGCCGCGCTCGATGGGGATCTCGCCGATCATGCCATGCATCACCAGCGCCTGCTGAATGCACGCAACACGCTGGTGCCGCTGGCCAAGCGCCGGGCCGAGCTCGACATGGCGAGCTACGCCGCGGGCAAGCTCGATCTCGGCAGCGCGCTGCTTTCGACACTGGCTGAGGCCGAAGCCGAAGTCGAGGCGCTGTCCCGTGAAGCCGACGTCGCGCGCGCTGCGATGCGGCTCAACTACACCTATGGGGAGATGCGGCCATGAGCATGGATGCAACCACTGCGGCGCGTTGGCGCGCCGGAATATTCGCAGCGGTTCTCGTCGCAGGTGGTGGTGGATATTGGTTCGGCCAGCGCGGGAGTGATGAAGTTGTTCCCACGGCAGCGAGTGCTAACGGGCGCAAGATCCTCTACTATTATGATCCGATGGTGCCGCAAGAGCGTTACGACAATCCCAACTCGTTGAGCTCGATGGGGATGAAGACTCAGCCTAAATATGCCGACCAGGCGGGAGCGGCATCGGGCATGAAAATCGACCCCTCTGCGATGCAGAACCTGGGGATTCGGGTGGTTACCGCGCAGCTCGGCTCGTTGGCGGCGCCGCTGAATGTTGCCGGCAGTATCGACTTCAACCAACACGATGTGGCGATTGTCCAAGCGCGGTCGGGCGGGTTCGTGTCGCGTGTTTATGCCCGCGCTCCCGGCGACGTGATCGCGGCGGGTGCACCGATTGCCGACGTCCAGCTGCCCGAATGGGGCGGGGCGCAGACCGAGTTTCTTGCCGTCAACCGTCTCGGCAGGCCCGATCTCACCGCCGCCGCCCGACAGCGGCTTAAGTTGCTGGGTATGTCCGACGGCTTGATTGCCAGCGTCGAACGCTCGGGACGGACCAATGGCACGGTCACAATTACCTCGCCGATCTCGGGGGTGATTCAGACCCTCGATGTTCGCGCCGGGATGACGCTCAGCCTGGGGCAGACCTTGGCCCAAGTTACCGGCATTGGCACGGTCTGGCTCAACGCCGCCGTGCCTGAGGCGCAGTCGGGCAGCCTCCGCATTGGGCAGCGCGCTACCGCCACGCTCACTGCCTTCCCGGGTGAGCCATTCGGCGGCCGGATCGTTGCGATCCTGCCGACCGCGCAAACCGACAGCCGCACGCTGACCGTGCGGATCGAGCTACCCAATCGCCGCGGACGCTTGCGCCCCGGCATGTTTGCGGCAGTCGCGCTGGGCGGCGACGTCAAGCCAGCGCTGCTGGTCCCCAGCGAAGCCGTGATCCGCACCGGCACCCGCACAATCGTCATGCTGGCGAGCGGTGACGGGCGTTATCAACCGGCAGAAGTTCGAACGGGCCGTGAAGGCGGCGGGCAGACCGAGATTCTGGCAGGGCTTGCTGTGGGAGAAAAGGTCGTCGCTTCGGGCCAGTTCCTGCTCGATTCCGAAGCCAGCCTGACCGGGATCGCGGCGCGACCGATTGGTGGTGCACAGTGATCGAATGGATCATCCGCGCCTCGGTCAGGGCACGCGGTCTGGTCGTGATCGCTTCGCTCGTGTTGACCGTGATCGGTATCGGGGCGGTTAGAACCACCCCGGTCGACGCGCTGCCCGATCTCTCTGACGTGCAGGTCATCATCAAGACGAGCTACCCGGGGCAAGCCCCGCAGATTGTCGAGAACCAGGTGACGTACCCAATCACCTCGACGATGCTCTCGGTGCCCGGCGCGAAAGTGGTGCGCGGCTATTCGTTTGTCGGCGACAGCTACGTCTATGTGCTGTTTGAAGACGGCACCGATCTGTACTGGGCGCGCAGCCGGGTGCTGGAATATCTCAGTCAGATTCAGGGGAAGTTGCCCGCGGGCGCGACCGCTTCACTCGGTCCCGACGCGACCGGGGTCGGCTGGATTTACGAGTATGCGCTGGTCGACAGGACCGGGCAGCACGATCTCGCCCAGCTCCGCAGCATTCAGGACTGGTTTCTGCGCTTTGAGCTGAAAGCAGTTCCCGGTGTGGCCGAAGTCGCCAGCATCGGCGGGATGGTGAAGCAATATCAGGTCGTGGTCGATCCGCAGAAACTGGCCGCATATGGCGTAACGGCGGGCGATGTAAGCGATGCCCTCAAGCGCGCCAATCAGGAAACCGGCGGCGGTGTCGTCGAACTGGCCGAAGCGGAATATGTCATTCGCGCCACCGGCTATCTCAAAACCCTCGACGATTTCCGCGCCGTGCCGATCCGCGCCGCAGCGGGCGGTGTGCCGGTGTTGCTGGGCGATGTGGCCACGGTGCAGGTCGGCCCCGAAATGCGGCGCGGAATCGCCGAACTCAACGGTGAGGGCGAGGTCGCGGGCGGCGTGATCGTCATGCGCCAGGGCAAGAATGCCCGTGAGGTGATCGAAGGCGTCCGCACCAAGCTTGCCGAACTCAAGGCCAGCCTGCCGCCCGGTGTCGAGGTGGTCACCACCTATGATCGTTCGGGCCTGATCGACCACGCGGTGGAAAACCTCACTGGCAAGCTGTTCGAGGAATTCCTGATCGTCGCGCTCGTCTGCGGGTTGTTCCTGTGGCACGCGCGCTCGGCGCTGGTGGCGATCCTGACCTTGCCGCTCGGCATATTGATCGCGTTCATCGTCATGCGCTTGCAAGGACTGAACGCCAACATCCTGTCTCTCGGCGGTATTGCCATCGCCATCGGGGCGATGGTCGATGCGGCGGTCGTGATGATCGAGAATGCCCACAAGCACCTTGAACGCTGGGCGCACGACAACCCCGGCAAGGAATTGGAAGGTGCGGAACGATGGGGTGTCGTCACCAATGCGGCGGCAGAAGTTGGCCCGGCGCTATTCCTCAGCCTGCTGATCATCACTTTCTCGTTCATCCCGATATTCTCGCTGCAAGGTCAGGAAGGACGGCTGTTCGCGCCGCTCGCCTTCACCAAAACCTATGCAATGGCTGGCGCGGCCTTGCTGTCGATCACCCTGATCCCGGTGCTGATGGGCTGGCTGATCCGCGGCCGCATCCCGAGCGAGGATAGCAACCCGATCAACCGTTTCCTGACGCGCATTTACCGTCCCGCGCTCGATTGGGCGCTCGCCAAGCCCAAAGCCGCGCTGCTCATCGCGGGGCTGGTGTTCGCCTCCAGCGCGTGGCCGATCAGCCAGACCGGCGGCGAGTTCATGCCGCAGATGAATGAGGGAGATTTGCTCTACATGCCCTCCGCTCTGCCGGGGCTTTCGACCGCAACCGCATCGAGATTGCTCCAGCAGACCGACCGCTTGATCAAGACCGTGCCCGAGGTCGAAAGCGTGTTTGGCAAGGCGGGCCGCGCCGATACAGCGACCGATCCTGCCCCGCTCGAAATGTTCGAGACCACGATCCGCTTCAAGCCCAAAAGCCAGTGGCGCGCGGGCATCACGCAGGAACGGTTGATCGACGAGCTGGACAAGACGGTCAAAGTCCCCGGCCTCGCCAATTTCTGGATTCCGCCGATCCGCAACCGGATCGACATGCTGGCGACCGGCATCAAGAGTCCAATCGGGATCAAGGTTTCCGGCTCGAACCTCGACGAGATCGACCGCACCGCTCGCCAAATCGAAACAGTGGCCAAGACCGTGCCGGGGATCAGCTCCGCTCTGGCTGAACGACTGTCAGGCGGACGCTATATCGACGTTACCATCAACCGGGCGGCCGCGGCGCGCTATGGTCTCAATGTCGCAGACGTCCAGGCAGTGGTTTCAGGCGCAATCGGCGGCGAGGCGCTCGGGCAGACTGTCGAGGGTCTTGCCCGCTACCCGATCAGCCTGCGTTACCCCCGCGAAATCCGCGATAGTGTTGACGACATCACCAACCTGCCGGTGCTGACGCCCTCGCGCCAGCAAATCACGCTGGGGACAGTCGCCAATGTCCAAGTCACCAATGGTCCGCCGATGCTGCGCAGCGAGAATGGCCGCCCTGCCACTTGGGTCTATATCGACGGGCGAGGCCGTGCCCTCACCGAGATTGTCGGCGACCTGCAAAGGGCGGTCGCCCAGAAGGTGAAACTGCCGCCGGGGATCAGCGTCGCTTACACGGGCCAATTCGAGTTTCTCGACCGCGCGACGCAGCGATTGAAGATCGTCGTGCCCGCGACCCTGCTGATCATCTTCGCGCTGCTCTACGCGACATTCCGGCGCTGGGACGAGGCCGCACTGATCATGGCGACGCTGCCGTTTGCGCTGACCGGCGGAGTCTGGCTGCTTTACCTGTTGGGGTTCAACCAGTCGGTCGCCACCGGCGTCGGGTTCATCGCGCTGGCAGGGGTTTCGGCTGAGTTCGGGGTGGTGATGCTGATCTACCTCAAATCCGCATTGGCAGAGAACAGCGACGTAAAATCCGCCATCCGCGCCGGTGCGCTGCTCCGCGTCCGTCCCAAGGCCATGACAGTTGCGGTGATCCTTGCCGGCCTGTTCCCCATCCTCATCGGCACCGGTACAGGTTCGGAAGTCATGAGCCGGATCGCCGCGCCGATGATCGGCGGAATGCTGACCGCTCCCTTGCTTTCGATGCTCATAATCCCCGCCGCCTATCTGCTGATGCAGCGGCGCATCCAGCTTCAACACAATGGAGAAACACGATGAAGACGCAAATGATGACTGCCCTGCTGGCTGTGACGATGGCCAGTCTTGCGGGATGCAACAAGCAGGCAGAAGCACCTTCTGCCGAAGCACCCAAGGGCGAAGTGGCAAGCGATGCCATGGCGGGCACGGCGATGGCTGTTGATGCCAAAATGGGAAAAGCTTCCGGCATCGTGACTGCCATCGATGCGGCCGCTGGCAAAATCACACTCGATCACGGCGCGATCCCCACAATCGGCTGGCCTGCGATGAAGATGGAGTTTTCCGCCAAGCCTGCCCTGCTCGCTGGCATGTCCGTCGGTGACAAAGTTGACTTTGATGTGACCGTGACCGGCAGCGTTGGGGAATTGACTGCAATCAAGAGGCAATAAGGATCAAAAGAAACAGATACTCGAACCAGGCTGCGACGCTCGCGCCGGGTGGAGCGTATGACGAGGGAGTTCGCTGCTGGTTTGGTATCGGGCGACTGGCTCGATCTCGGTCAATTCGACCGTCAGTCCGCGCCAAGAGTCCTGCCATTGGATTACCATCACGTTTTCGCAGACTCTCGGGGCCGCGTTGGGCGATTGGCTGGCCGACTCCGGGTTTGGCCAAGGAGCGGTGAGCTGTTCGGGCACCGCAGACGGGTTGCACCCGCTTTGGGGCTTGCTGCCGCCGGGTTGGCAACTGCCATCCATGCCGGCCCGCCAGGCAAGCTGCACCGAAGTTGTTTGCGGGCGCGGTCCAACTTGGTATCGCTTGGAGCCGAAAGGACTTTCCATGCGTGCCACCCCCGAGTTCGATTTTGCCCTGCCCGAGAGCGCGCTGATGATCCGCGACGCGGCCGCGCGGTTCGCCGACGAGAAGATCGCACCGCTGGCCGCGCGGATCGACGCCGAGGACTGGTTCCCCCGCGATGAGCTGTGGGCCGCGATGGGCGCGCTCGGCCTGCACGGCATAACGGTCGAAGAGGAATGGGGCGGACTGGGCCTCGGCTACCTCGATCATGTGATCGCGGTCGAGGAAGTCAGCCGCGCTTCGGCCTCGATCGGGCTGAGCTACGGGGCGCACTCGAACCTCTGCGTCAACCAGATCCGCCGGTGGGGCAATGAGGAGCAGAAGGCCAAGTACTTGCCCAAGCTGGTCAGCGGCGAGCACGTCGGCAGCCTCGCCATGTCCGAGGCTGGAGCCGGGTCGGACGTGGTTTCGATGAAACTCAAGGCTGAGGCGGTTGCCAAGGATGGCCAGGCCGGCTTCATGCTCAATGGCACCAAGTTCTGGATCACCAACGCGGCCTATGCCGATACATTGGTGGTCTATGCCAAGACCGGCGACGGCTCGCGCGGGATCACCGCTTTCCTGATCGAAAAGGGCGACGAAGGGTTCTCCATCGGCCAGAAGATCGACAAGATGGGGATGCGCGGCTCGCCCACCGCCGAGCTGGTGTTCAGCGACTGCTTCATCCCCGAGGACCGTATTATGGGGCCATTGCACGGCGGGGTGGGCGTGCTGATGTCGGGCCTCGATTACGAACGCGTGGTGCTCGCCGGGCTGCAACTCGGGATCATGCAGGCCTGCCTCGATACGGTCATCCCGTACCTGCGCGAGCGAAAGCAGTTCGGCAAACCGATCGGCGCGTTTCAGCTGATGCAGGCCAAGGTTGCGGATATGTACGTCGCGCTGCAATCGGCACGGGCCTACACCTATGCCGTGGCGCGCAACTGCGATGCCGGGCTGACCACGCGCTTCGATGCCGCCGGGGCAATCCTGCTGGCGAGCGAAAACGCCTTCCGGGTCAGCGGCGAGGCGGTGCAAGCGCTGGGCGGCGCGGGCTACACCAAAGACTGGCCGGTCGAGCGCTATCTGCGCGACGCCAAGCTGCTCGATATCGGTGCGGGTACGAATGAGATCAGGCGCATGCTGATCGGGCGCGAATTGATCGGGGCGGCTTAATCAGTTGGCACGAACGGGCAGAGTCGGCGGCGCTGGGAAGCTCTCAAATTGCTGTCTGATCTGCTCGATTGAAAGCGGTTGGCTGGGTAGAGTGAAACGGCCGTCATCGATTTCGGCGAACGAGACATCGCTGAGATTCATCATCACAAGCGAAAGCGGCGCGCCCTTTTTCAACAGCGCAGCATCCGGTCCGAAATATCCGCCCATGCTGCCCAAGCCAGGCAGCATCTTGTTCGCCATGCCAGCGCTTTGCGCGAAACTCTTGACGAACGCTGCGCCTAGCGGAGCTAGTTTCGGATCGTCGGAAATCACGATCAGGGCATAGACCGGGCCTTTGCCATCGACCGAAATTCCGTATGCTGTCCCGGTTCGGCCATTCACTACTTTCTGACCCATCGGAGCGATCAGCGGAGGTTTTTCGGTTGCACTTTCCGGCATCGCGGCAACCGCCTTGTCGAAGCCCATTCGCTTCGACATTTCACCAAAAAGAGTCACGAAATCGTCCATGCGCGTCACATAGACACCTGTCGGTCCCCGATTCACCATGTAGATCACGTCGTTTAGGATCAGCATGTAGCCTGGCTGATTGGCCATCTGAACCCGCTCGTTCCCATTACCATCGATCTCGAGCGTCATGGCCATATTGAACGAGCCACCGCCCTGCTCAAATTCGTATCTGGCGGAAATATCTGCGGCGGCTGGCGCGGCGGTCAGTCCGCATGACAACAAAGCAGCTAGCGCGAAAAGCCGATTTTGCATGATCTTGGGTCTCCGTGCTTGGCGAGACAATTGAACACCGTTAGGTCGGCCCGCAAGGAGAATCTATGAGCCATCCCAATCTACCAAGACTGCCGGATTCAGGCGAGGCATGAGCGATACCCTTCTCCAAGTCCTGCAATGGTACGGCGCCGGCGCCAGCGTCATCGCTGCGGGGCTGGTTGCGCTCGATCTGGGGCGCAGGATCACCGGCTGGGCGTTCGTGCTGTTTGTCACCTCGTCGGTGGCGCTGATCGGCTGGGGCTTTGCGCAGCCCGACGCCACCGGGATCGGGGCGCAAAACATCGTGATGCTCGCGATCAACCTGATCGGCGTCTATCAGTATCTCGTTCGCAAAAAGGAGAGTGCATGAGCGCCCCCGTTCTGACCACTACGCTCAATCCCGATAGTCCCGAGGCGCAGGCGCGGGCGGCGCATAACCGCGGCTTGGCGCAAGAGCTGCGCGCGCGGGTGGCGCAGGCGGCGCTCGGCGGGAACGAGAAGAGCCGCGAACGGCATACCGCACGCGGCAAATTGCTGCCCCGTGAACGGGTGGAGCGCCTGCTCGATCCGGGCTCGCCGTTGCTCGAAATCGGGCAACTCGCGGCGGGCGACATGTACGAGGGCGAGGTCCCCGGCGCGGGGCTCATCACCGCGATCGGCCGCGTCTCGGGCCGCCAGTGCATGATCGTGTGCAACGATGCGACCGTCAAAGGCGGCACTTATTACCCGATGACGGTCAAGAAGCACTTGCGCGCGCAGGAGATTGCCGAGGCCAATTGCCTGCCGTGCATCTACCTCGTCGATAGCGGCGGGGCGAACCTGCCGCACCAGAGCGAGGTCTTCCCCGACCGCGATCATTTCGGGCGGATCTTCTACAACCAGGCCAATATGAGCGCCAAGGGCATCCCGCAGATCGCCTGCGTGATGGGCAGCTGCACCGCTGGCGGCGCCTACGTTCCGGCAATGTCCGACGAGAGCATCATCGTGCGCGGGCAAGGCACGATTTTCCTGGCCGGGCCGCCGCTGGTCAAGGCCGCGACCGGCGAGGAGATCAGTGCGGAAGACCTGGGCGGCGGCGAGTTGCACGCGCGCAAATCGGGCGTGGTCGATCACCTGGCCGAGAACGACGAACACGCGCTGACCATCGTGCGCGACATCATCAGCCACCTCGGCCCGCGCCACGAACACGGCCTGCCGCTCAAGGAACCGCGCGCGCCGAAGTACGATGCGGACGAGCTTTACGCAGTGGTGCCCGATGACGTTCGCGCGCCTTACGATGTCCACGAAGTCATCGCCCGGCTGGTCGACGGCAGCGAGTTTCACGAATTCAAGGCGCAGTATGGCGCGACCTTGGTCTGCGGCTTTGCGCACATCTGGGGCATGCCAGTCGCCATTCTCGCCAACAACGGCGTGCTGTTCAGCGAAAGCGCGGTCAAGGGCGCGCACTTCATCGAGCTCGCCTGCCAGCGTAAGATCCCGCTGCTGTTCCTGCAGAACATTTCGGGGTTCATGGTCGGCGGCAAGTACGAGGCCGAGGGTATCGCCAAGCACGGGGCCAAGCTGGTCACCGCGGTTGCTACCGCCACTGTGCCCAAGCTGACCGTGCTGATCGGCGGCAGTTTTGGCGCGGGCAACTACGGTATGTGCGGCCGCGCCTATTCCCCGCGCTTCCTGTTCAGCTGGCCCAACGCGCGGATCAGCGTGATGGGCGGCGAACAGGCCGCGAGCGTGCTGGCAACGGTTCACCGCGATGCGGAGAGCTGGACACCCGAACAGGCTGAGGCATTCAAGGCCCCCATCCGCCAGAAGTATGAGGATGAGGGGAACCCTTATTACGCGACCGCTCGGCTGTGGGACGACGGGGTGATCGATCCGGCGCAGACGCGCGATGTGCTGGGGTTGGCCTTGGCGGCGGCGCTCGAGGCGCCGATTCCGGAGCGGCCGGCCTTTGGGGTGTTCCGGATGTGAGGCGGATGGCTTTCATAGTAGCGCTTCTGAACGCTTGCGCCGTTTTGAGCGGCGCACCTGCGCATGCTCAACTGTTCCCGGCAGGCACCGCTATTCCGCCGCCGGGCACCGAAGAAGCAGCGGTGCTCGCGCCGATCAACGCGGTTTTCGCCGCTTTCGCAGCTGGTGATGCCGAAGCCATGCTAAAGCATGTCTATCCTGATGGACGCGTTTCTGCGCCTGGTCTTGGCGATGGCGGCACCGTGCGAGAGCAAAGCTGGGCGCAATTTGCCGAGCGGATCAAGCCCGGCGGTGAATTCCAGGAAAGCATCACTGATCCCGCGATCGAGATCGATGGCGACGTAGCGATGGTCTGGGCTCGGTTTGTGGTTCGCAAGCAAGGCCGTGTCGCGAACTGCGGCTTTGATCACTTTGACCTCGTGCGTGAAAATGGCAGATGGCGCGTCATGAACCTGACATTTTCATCGAACCTGTCCAGCTGTGCTCAATGATCTGCGCTCCCTCGATGGACAGACACCTGCATGAACAAGCCTAATCACCCCCTCTCCGGCCTCAAGGTGATCGAACTCGCGCGCATTCTCGCGGGGCCGTGGGCGGGTCAGATCCTCGCCGATCTGGGTGCCGAGGTGATCAAGGTCGAAAGCCCGGCGGGAGACGATACCCGCCAGTGGGGTCCGCCGTTCGTAACCTACGCGGACGGATCGAGCGATGCGGCCTATTTTCACGCCACCAATCGCGGCAAGACCTCGGTGGTGATCGATTTCGCGACGCCCGAGGGGCAAGCCGAGGTACGCCGTCTGGTCGCCGATGCCGACGTGGTGATCGAGAATTTCAAGGTCGGCACGCTCGCGAAGTACGGGCTTGATTATGCCAGCCTGTCCGCCGCTAATCCGGGCCTCGTCTATTGCTCGATCACCGGGTTCGGGCAGGACGGGCCTTATGCCAGCCGCCCGGGCTATGACTTCATCATCCAGGGGATGAGCGGGGTGATGGACCTGACCGGCGATCCCGATGGACCGCCGCAAAAGATCGGCGTGGCCTTTGCCGACATCATGACCGGGCTTTATGCGGTGATCGCGATCCAGGCCGCGCTGGCGGCGCGCGCGGTTTCGGGGCGCGGCGATCATATCGACATGGCGCTGTTCGACGTGATGACCGGGGTGCTGGCCAATCAGGCGCAGAACTACCTGGTCACCGGCCAGACGCCGCGGCGGCTGGGCAATTCGCACCCCAATATTACCCCCTACGCCGTGTTTCCTTGCGAGGACGGCTGGTTCATCCTCGCGGTTGGGAACGACAGCCAGTTCCGCAAATTCTGCGCGGCGATGGGTCTGGATGCCTTGGCGCGGGATACCCGGTTCACCAGCAATGCGCGGCGATTGGAGCATCGCGGCGTGCTCGAGGTGTTGATCGCCGAGGCGACGCGGCTGCGCACGCGGGCGGATCTGCTTGAATTGCTCGAGGCGGCTGGAGTGCCCGCCGGGCCGATCAACTCGGTCGCCGATGCCTTTGCCGATCCGCAGATTGTGGCGCGGGCGATGCAGCAGCAATTCCTCACGCCAGATGGTCAGTCGATCGCCGGCATCCGCACCCCGATCAGGTTCGGCCAGATGGCGCTCAAGCTTGGCGCGGCGGCCCCGAAACTGCCCGGCTAATGCGGGATATCAGCCGGCGGCGCGTCGTCATCGGCAGCCACCTGGCGCCGCAAGTCGGCCTTGCTCATGAATATCACGAGCGGCGCGGCGGCCAGGCTGAGCCACATCATCAGGTAGAAATCATCGACATAGGCGATCATCGCGGCTTGCCGGTTTACCTCGGCATCGATCATCCGCAGCGCCGCTTCGCCCAGTGACTGGAACCGGTCGATGGTCGAGACGTCGATCACGCTGGTGAAGGATGCGGTGACATGCGCGGCAAGGTCCGAATGGCTGACTTGCAGGTTGTGCGCCAGCTGCGAGGTAACGATCGAAATCCCCACTGACGAGCCGACCGAGCGCGACAGGTTGAGCAAGCTCGATCCATCGGTCCGGAGCATCGGCGGCAAAGTGGCAAAGGCGCTGGCATTGATCGGGATGAACACCAGCCCCATGCCAATCCCTTGCAGGAACCCCGTAGTTGCGATGTGGTAATAGTCGGTGCCGAGCGACCACGAGGCCATTTCCCACAGCGACAACGCCGCAATGCTGAAGCCCCCCGCGATCAGGATGCGCGGGTCAAAGCCCTTGCGCAGGATATAGCCTGAAAATTGCATCGCCAGCAGGGTACCGATCCCGCGCGGCATCAGCGCTTCACCCGTATCGATCACGCCATAGCCAAACAGGCGCTGCAGCATCGGTGGCAACAGGGCCATCGTCGCGAACATCACCACCCCGATGACCAGGCTGAAGACCAGCCCGAAAACGTAGTTGGGATCGGCAAACAAGTGCCGGCTGAACAGCGGCTCGCGCGCCGTCGCGAAATGGATCACCGCGATCCACACGGCCGAAATCGCCAGGAAGGCGTAAACCCACGCCTCCTTGGATTGGAACCAGTCGATGTGGCTGCCCCGGTCGAGCAGCAATTGCAGCGCCGTCAGGGCCAAGGCGACCAGCACGAAGCCAACCCCGTCGAATTTGCGCCGGACCAACCCGCGCGAAGGCAGGGTCGCCGCCAGGATTGCCAACGAGATGATCCCGAGCGGGAGGTTGACGTAGAACACCGCCCGCCAGTTCCAGTTTTCGGTCAGATAGCCGCCCAGCAGCGGCCCCAGGATCGGCCCGACCATGATCCCCATCCCCCACACCGCCATCATCTGCGATTGGCGCGAGGGCTTGTTGGTATCGATCATCGCGGCCTGGCTGAGCGGGCCGATAAACGCCCCGGTCGCGCCTTGCAGTGCGCGGAACAAGACCATCTGGCCGACGTTCTGCGCCATTCCGCACAGCATCGAGGACAAGACGAACCCGGTGACCGAGAGCAGGAACAGCCGCCGCGAACCGATCCGGTCGGCCAGCCACCCGGTCATCGGCATCGCCACCGCGACCGCGACGATATAGCTGGTCAGCACCCAGCTGATCTCGTCCGAGGTTGCCCCGAGCGAGCTCTGCATGTGCGGAATGGCGACATTGGCAATCGTGGTATCGAGAATTTGCAGCAACGACGCGAGCATCACCCCGATCGCCACCAGCAAGGGATTGGCAACCGGCAGCGTCGCGACATCGTCGGCTGCGGTCAGCAGCCGCGGTCCGCTGCTCTTCGGCGTAGCGCGGCCTGGGGGGGAGGCAGCAGTGGCCATGCGCCAGGTTCTAGCGCCGGCCGTCGGTATAGACCGTGACGTGCACCGAAAGCCCGGCAATCAGCGGCCGCGGGCTCGGCTCGTCAAGCACGATCCGCACCGGCACGCGCTGCGTGACCTTGACCCAGTTGCCGGTCGCGTTCTGCGCCGGCAGGACCGAAAACTCGCTCCCGGTCCCCGCGCCGATCGACATGATGTGGGCTTTCAGCTTGAGCCCGGGATAGGCATCGAATTTGATCTCGGCGGGTTGGCCCGGCCGCATGTCGGCAAGGTCGGTTTCCTTGAAATTGGCCTCGATATACGCCGTCCCGTCGGCCACCAGCGTGATCACCGGCAGGCCCGAAATCAGTTCCTGCCCCAGCTGGAGCCGGCTGGCCTGGCTGACTTGCCCGGCGACCGGCGCGCGCACCTGGGTCCGCGTCAGGCTGAGCTCGACCACCTGGCGCTGCGCCCGGGCAGCGGCGACTTGCGGATAGACTCCGGGAACTTGCGCCCCGGTGGCCAGCTTGGCGGCGGCTTCCTGGCCCTTGGCCTGCGCCAGCCGCAGCGCTTCCTGGCCGATTGCGACCTGGTGCTGCGCCGCTTCATAAGTGGCCTTGGTGGTGAAGCCGCGTTTCCACAGCGCTTCCTGCCGGGCCAGATTGGACCGCGCGAAGGCGATCTGCTCCTGTGCCGCCGATACGTCCGCACCGGACAAGGCGCTCGAACTGGCCAGCGCGGTCTGGTTCGCCTGCGCGGTCGCGATCGCCGCATCGGCTTGCGCCAGTTGCAGCTGGAACGGTTGCGGATCGATCGTGAACAGCAAATCGCCCGCGTTCACATGCTGGTTTTCCTTGACCATCACGCCGACAATCTTGCCGCCAACCGCGGCGCTGACCGAGACCTTGTCGAGATGGACATAGGCGTTGTCGGTCGAAACCTCGCCCTGCAGGCTGCGCCAGTAAGCCACCCCGCCGATGATCAGCGCGAGCGGCAGCGAGACCATCAGCGCGAGCCGGCCCCATTTAGGTTTGGGCCTCAGCTCGTCCGGAACAACGACCCTTTCTTCCGCCAGCTGCGGCGATTGCGGCGTGACAGCTTCGGCTGCCTGATCGAATTTGGGATCGCCTTCAGCCATTCGACACCACCTTGCTGGTCGCGCGCGGCGCCAGATTGTTACGCAACCGACCGAGCGTGGCGAGCACTGCTTCGCGCTCTTCGCTACTTATGCCTTCGAACGCTTCGGCTTCGAGCTGTTCGCCCAGCGGCTGCAATTGCGCCAGAAGTGCGACCGCTTTTCCCGTCAGGAACAGCCGCCACGAGCGGCGATCGGCGGGATCGGGCCGCCGCTCGACCAGATCGGCCTCCTGCAACCGGTCAACCATGCGGCACACCGTGATCGGCTCGACATCGAGCAACTCGGCCAGCCCACCCTGGTTTACGCCTTCGTGACGATTGAGCACGACGAGCACCTGCCACTGCGGCCGGGTGACCCCGATTTCGCGCGCGCGCGCATCGAACGCACGCCGTGCGAGCCGCGAAATATCGCCAATCAAGGCAAATGGACTCTCTTTCATAGATGTGCACTTAATAAGCATAGTTATAAATTGCAAGAGCGAACCTGACGGGCTGTCCCGACCAAGTTTTCCCATCTGCTCGACGCGGTCGAGCCTGATGAGCGGCGCGCAAGGCGCGCGGGTGGTGATGGTCGAAACCACCCGGTGGGACACGCATGCCGGGTCTGATCCGGGGATAGCACCGCCGGGGCAGCTTGCCACTTCGCTCCGGCTGGAGTGAACAGGGCGGATGCTCGCGCAACTCTCCCGCCCTTATGCCATCCTCGTCGCCATGGTGTTCCTCGTCGCTATCGCATGGTGCCTGTCGACTCCGCCCGGCAAGGTCTCCAAGGCCGCCCCCGGGCACTACACCGACATGATGTTGTTTCGCGACATCGTGAAGGAAGTGCAGGGCGGCAAAGACTATTATCGTGCGGTGACCGAGCTGCAGCGGGCGCACCACTACCCGACCCGCCCATTCGTGACGGTCCGCGAGCCGACGCTTTATCTGGCCGGTGCGGCGTTCGGCTGGGGCTGGCTCAACCGCGCCGAGAAGGTCCTCTACGGTGCGATAATTCTGCTCTGGCTGTTCGCGCTGCCTGCCCCGGTGATGTGGCTGGAAAAGCTGGCCGCCGCCGGGCTGGTCGCGGCCGCCGGGCTGGCACCGATTGCCACCAGCCTCACCCCCATGAGCGAGGCCTGGACCGGCCTGCTGCTGTCTCTCGCGCTGGGGCTGACGCTGTGGCACCGCGCAAAGTGGTGGATGCCGGTGGTGGTCATCGCCGCCGCGCTGGCCGTGCGCGAACTGGCGCTGCCGTTCCTGCTGCTCGCCGCCGCCTTTGCCGCCTGGGAACGCCGGTGGACGGAGCTCGCCGCCTGGACGCTGGTCGGGGTGTTGTTCGGGATCGGGCTGACGCTGCACGCGGCGCAAGTCGCGCAAGTGCAATTGCCGACAGACCTGCATTCGCCCGGCTGGACCGGCGGGCTTGGCCCGCGCGCGGTGCTGCTGGCGCTGGTCAACACCACGCTGCTCCACATGCTGCCGATGAAGCTGGCGCTGGTGATTGCGCTGCTGCCGCTGCTCGGCTGGCTGGCGCTCGATGGGCGCGGCGGGCACTTCGCCGTGCTGCTGCTGGGCGGCTACGCGCTGATGATCGCGCTGTTTTCGCGGCCGGACAATTTCTACTGGGGCTTCCTGCTGATCCCGGCGTGGTTTGCCGGGCTCGCCTTGCTGCCGCGCGCGCTGATCCAGCTTTACGGAGCGATCACTCGGAAACCGTTTAGTCGCTTTGGCCGGCTATCGCCCCCGGCTCATTAGCCACGACGTTCAAAACCGCCGTCCACGCTGCGACGTTCTGTTCAAGCTGCGCCGGATCGATCTTGTCGAGCGTATCGTCAGGCGTGTGATGCAGGTCGAAATAGCGGGTGCCGTCCTGCTGCAGATCGACCACTGCCAGCTTCTGCGCGGCAATGATCGGCTCCACATCGGTCCCGCCGCCAGCTTTCGTGGTGCCGGTGACGATCCCCATCGGCGCCAGCGCCGCGCTGACTTTCGCGCCGAGCGGCTTGTTCGCTGCGGCCAAGTTCAGGTCGACCCGCCACACCCGGTCAGCCCCGAAATCGCTCTCCATCGCCAGGGCATGCGGCTCACCCGCGTGGGCCTTGGCATAGGCAATCCCGCCAAACCCGCCGAGCTCCTCGCTGCCGGCCCACAGCACGCGGATCGTCCGCAAGGGCTGCCCGCCCTGCTGCGCGCGCAAGGCGGCAGCGGTAACGATCGCGCAGCCCGCGCCATCGTCGATCGCCCCGGTGCCCAGATCCCAGCTATCGAGGTGGCACGCGACCAGAATCGGCGGCAGCGACGGATCGCGCCCGGGGAGATCGGCGATCACATTGCCCGAGGGCATGTTCGCCTGCGGGTGGCTTTCGAGCACCAGATTGATCGTCATCGGCTTGCCCGTCGCGGCGATCCGCGCGATCAGATCGGCATCGGGGGCGGACACGGCCCCTGCGGGAATGGCCTTGCTCCCAGCCGGAAAATTGGTCCCGCCGGTGTGCGGATCGCGGTTGTGGTCAGTCCCGGCCGAGCGGATCACCGCCGTCACCGCGCCCTTGCTCGCCGCGACTGCCGGGCCCTGGCGGCGGGCATTGCCGTAGGGGCCGTAGCCCGAGCCGTCCTGGTTGGGCAGCATCTGGTTGTCGATGAAGGCGACCTTGCCGGTGAGCGAGCCCGCCGGAGCAACCTTGAGCGCGTCGAGGCTGACGAAATAGACCACTTCGGCGGTCAGCCCGCCCTTGGGCGTCGGCACCGAATTGCCCAGCGCGGTGATGTGCAGATTGTGCGGATAAGGCCCGGTCAGCTTGGCCGTTTCGGCCCCGCGCACGAACCCGGAAATCGTGAACGGCTCCACCTGCACGTTCTTGAACCCCAGCAAGGTCAACCGCGCCACCGCCCAATCACGCGCCGCCGCCTCACGCGGTGACCCAGCGAGCCGCGCGCCGATCTCGGTCGTCAGGTCGGCCACGATATCCCACGCCACCCCCGATCCTTGCGGCGGGGCGGCTGGGGCAGCGGTGGAGAGGAGCAAGGCGGAAAGCGCAGCAGCGCGAAGGGTGTTTCTCATATGTTCTTTGAATAGATGATTGACCAATCACAGGCAAGCACGCTTGCTTGCGATCCTGTCAAATTTCACCGGATCGGCTATGCTCGGGCAAGCCGCCATTGTCTGAGGGGGGGATGCCAGGACATGCCAAGCAGCAAAGAGATCACGCGCCAGGCGATCGTCATCATCCACGGTATCGGCGAGCAGCGGCCGATGGCCACGCTGCGCTCGTTCGCGACGGCAATTCCCAAGATCGAGCGCTATCCCAGCGAGGCCCCGGCCTGGAGCAAGCCGGACGACATCTCCGAAGGGTTTGAGCACCGCTGCTTCACGATCCCCCAGACCCGGACCCGGCCGATCACCGACGTTTATGAACTCTACTGGGCGCATCTGTTCGAACAAACGAAACTGACGACACTGGCCGGTTGGCTGTTGCGGCTGCTGGTCAGGCCGCGCTCAAGTCTGCCCAAGCGCTATCGGCGCCCCGTACTGCTGGTCCGGATTGCCAGCCTGCTTGTGCTTGGTGTCGCACTGCTGATTGGCAGGTTGCTGGTACAGCAGCCGTGGGTTGCCTACCTGCTAGCGCTACCGCTGGTGCCGCTGGTCTATGCCGGGCTGGTCGGCCTGCTAAAGGCATTTGCGCTCGATACGATAAGCGATGCCGCCCGGTACCTCGATGCCAGCCCGCGCAATGTCGAGGCGCGCAACAAGGTGCGGCAACTGGGCCTGAGCTTCCTCGACCGACTGCACAAGTCGGAAAAGGGTTACAGCCGGATCATCCTGTGCGGGCATAGTCTGGGCAGCGTCATCGGCTATGATATCCTGCAGCGCTACTGGTTCACCCGCAGCGACGAATTCAAGCCAATGGCTTCGCCCATCCAGGACGTATTAGACCGGATGGGGAAGCTTGCCAAAGACGGCCAGGGAGCGGAATTCCGCAAGCTGCAACGCGCCTTGTGGGTCGAGCAGCGCGCTTGCGGCAATGGTTGGCGGATCACCGATTTCGTCACGCTTGGCAGCCCGCTTGCCCACGCCGACCTGCTGATGGCCGATACGGAAAACGAATTCAGGGCCTTTCTCGAATCGGGAGAGCTTTCGGCCTGTCCGCCGCGGGTCGATCCGGTATCCGGAAAACTCGGTCGGCCGGTCAACTACCAGTTGGCCGATGGCCAAAAGAGGACGATGTTCACCCTGCGCGATAACGCTGTCTTCGCGTCTACACGATGGACCAACATCTACTTTACCACCCGGTACGGTCTGCTGGGCGATCCGATCGCGGGTCCGCTGGCAGGTTTGTTCGGACCTGCCGTGGTCGACTACCGGATCGCGCCGGCGCCGGGCCGGTGGCTTGCACACTGCGATTACTGGCTGGGAGAACGCCCAAAGTGGAAGCCTTCCAATCCGGCGCTCGAAGCGCTGTCGCGGGCCCTGGAACTCGACCTCAAGGAGATTGTCGGGGAGCCGACCGGAGCGAAGCCGGTTATTTCTTGAGTTCGCGCGCCTGTTAAGTCTTGCCGCCCCCAAGGCACCCTCGCGCCATGCTTGCAGGCCTTCGCTGCCGTCTGTAGAGGGCGCACAAACTCCCATCATCGCTTCCTGAAGGATACCCCAAGTGGCCGCCCAGTACGCTTACGTCATGAAGGGCATGACCAAGACTTTCCCCGGTGCGCCCAAGCCGGTGCTGAGCGATATCAGCTTGCAGTTCTATCAAGGTTCCAAGATCGGGATCGTCGGTCCCAACGGGGTCGGCAAATCGACGCTGATGAAGATCATGGCCGGGATCGACACCGATTTCACCGGCGAGGCCTGGCCGGGCGAATACATCACCGTGGGCTACCTTGCGCAGGAGCCCGAGCTCGACAAGACCAAGACCGTGCTCGAAAACGTCAAGGACGGCGCGCGCGCGACCGCCGATCTGGTCGAGCGGTTCAACGCGATCTCGATGGAAATGGCCGAGCCTGACGCCGACTTCGAAAAGCTCGGCGACGAGATGAGCGCGCTGCAGGAAAAGATCGACGCGGTCGATGGCTGGACGCTCGACAACCAGCTCGAACTGGCGATGGAAGCATTGCGCTGCCCGCCGGGGGATTGGGCGGTGGACAACCTCTCGGGCGGTGAAAAGCGCCGCATCGCGCTGACCCGCCTGCTGATCCAGAAGCCCGACATTCTGCTGCTCGATGAGCCGACCAACCACCTCGACGCAGAATCGGTCGAGTGGCTGGAAAACCACCTGAAAGAGTACGCCGGCGCGGTGCTGATGATCACCCACGATCGCTACTTCCTCGACAACGTGGTCGGCTGGATCCTCGAACTCGATCGCGGGAAATACTTCCCGTACGAGGGCAACTATTCGACCTATCTCGAGAAGAAGGCCAAGCGGCTTGAACAAGAGGAGCGCGAGGAGAGCGGCAAATCGAAGGCGCTCACCCGCGAACTCGAATGGATCCGCCAGACCCCGGCCGCGCGCCAGACCAAGAGCAAGGCGCGGATCCGCAAGTTCGAGGAATTGCAGAACGCGCAGGACGGCCGCATTGCCGGCAAGGCGCAGATCGTCATCCAGGTGCCCGAACGGCTCGGCAGCAAGGTGATCGAGGCCGAGGGACTGACCAAGGCTTACGGCGACAAGCTGCTGTTCGAAAACCTCTCGTTCATGCTCCCGCCGGGCGGGATCGTCGGCATCATCGGCCCCAACGGTGCGGGCAAATCGACGCTGTTCCGGATCATCACGGGCCAAGAGGAGCCCGACGAAGGCAAGCTCGAAATCGGTTCGACCGTGCACCTGGGCTTCGTCGACCAGAGCCGCGACGACCTCGACCCCAAGCACAACGTGTGGGAGGAAATCTCGGGCGGGCACGATTTCATGACCGTCAACAAGCAGGAAACCTCGACCCGCGCCTATGTCGGTGCGTTCAACTTCAAGGGCGCGGACCAGCAGAAGAACGTCGGCAAGCTGTCGGGCGGCGAACGCAACCGCGTCCACATGGCCAAGATGCTCAAGCAAGGCGGCAATGTCCTGCTGCTCGATGAACCGACCAACGATCTCGATGTGGAAACGCTCGGCGCGCTCGAAGAGGCGATCGAAAACTTTGCCGGCTGCGCGGTGGTGATCAGCCACGACCGCTTCTTCCTGGATCGCCTCGCGACGCACATCCTCGCCTTCGAAGGCAACAGCCACGTCGAATGGTTCGAAGGCAACTTCGCGGCTTATGAGGAGGATAAGCGCCGGAGACTTGGCGATGCGGCGGACCGGCCGACGCGGTTGGCGTACAAGAAGTTGACGCGGTGAGGCCAATGCGCACCTTGACAATTTGGACTTATGTAGTTACATAATCTCATGAAGGTCGAGTTCGATCCCGACAAGCGCAACCTGACGCTGCAGGAACGCGGGCTGGACTTTTGCGATGCACCGCTAGTGTTTGATGACAGTGAAGTTACGTTTCTCGATTCACGATTCAACTACGGCGAGGATCGTTGGCTCACCTTTGGCTGGCTCAATCAAGTGGCAGTCAATGTCGTATGGACTTGGCGCGGTGAAAATCGCCGGATCATTTCGATGCGCCAAATGCATGACGAGGAAATTGAAAATGTCGGACTGGATCGACCCCGATGACGCGCCGTTCCTGACTAAGGAAATGGCCGAGATGGGACAGCTTACGATTCGCGGTCGCGTGATCCGGCCTGCTACCGGTGTGCTGACCAAAGATGGCATGAAGCGAGTGCCACCATACGTCATCCCGATTCCGGGTCGCCCGCCTGAACGCGACGAACCCAAAAAGCAGGTCACCTTGCGCCTCGACGCCGACCTCCTCGAACGCTTCCGCGCGACCGGCGCAGGCTGGCAATCGCGGATCAATGCAACGCTGCGCAAGGCTGTGGGGATTTGATCATCGTGGAAGACAAGCGGTGCAGGTTGGGCGATGCGGCGGATCGGCCGACTAGGTTGGTGTATAAGAAGTTGACGAGGTGAATGGAATTGCTGCTAAGTGACTTTGCATGCCTCGACCTTTTGGAATCGTAGATACAAAGCTTGAAGAGGCAGAGTATTTTTTCGAGAAATTTCAGAAATGTGGTTGGAATCTTCGCGAAGCACAATTTCTTTTCAATGCCTTCGTCTCATCGACCAGAAGCGTCACTTTCGCGTTGCAGGCGAGCATCAGCGGAATCGAAGATTGCGAGGACTGGTATAAAGTCTGGCAGAGGCGATTGCGCGACAGCCGACTAGCCCGTTTCTTCCATAACTGCCGAACCGACATTCAACATGTAGGGCGAAATTTTGTGAACGGTGGCGTATCTGGACCAAATGGCCCAATCCTGCTGCTGAGCGATGGCTCATTCGGAAATGACGAATTTATTCCTGTCCAGAATGCATTTTTGGCAACGGATTTGTATTTTCGCATTGTTTGCCAAATAGTTGGAGACGCATACATAAAATTTGGTCACATTATCGACCCCGACGTCTTTTTTTCATCCGAAGGCCTGCGACTAAATAAGCTGACTGTCGAGGACTTGGAGGAGGAACTTGGATGGCCCCGAGGCTGGACAAAACTCGAAGGCGACAACGGCTTCACAGATGAAGATAGAATCGCTTTGTTGAGGAGATCTGCGGCGATTTCAAATTGTCGAAATTTGTTACAAAAGTATGCCTTGCCTCCCGATGAAGTATGGAACTGAGAGACCGGGAATTTTGGGACACAAATGCCCAACTCACCGCCCCGCCCCAGCCACATATCGCCGCAGCACCCGGTTGATTTCGGTCTGATACCCGCCGTCGGGCGCGTGGCTCTTGAACCATTCGACCAGGTCCATATCGAGCCGCAGCGTCACCGGCTTCTTGACCGGACGATACAGCCCCGGCCGCTTCGCGAGGGCCCAGTTTTCGGCGGGAGCCTCAGGGATATCGTCGGTGTCGATATCCTCGTCGGACATCGCCGCAAGCACGGCCAGCTGCGCGTCCACCTGTGCTTCAGTCATTTTGTGTTTCATAGCGCTATCTCTCAACCTTGGTCGCGCGTCGAGCGCTGACAATCCGAATCGTGGCATCGTCCTGCTCGGGATAGGCGTGGACAACGGTCAAAATCACCACGCCCTTGACCAATCCGATCGCGTGCCACCTTTCCTCGCCGTTCTCGAAACGATCAAACAGGATCAGGTGATCCGGATCGTTCCAGACCCGTTCCGCCACCTCGAAGGCAACGCGGTGGTTTATCTGGTTGATCGCATCTTTCGCAGAATCCCATTCGAACTGCATTGACACCCCTGTATTGACATTATCGTATTAACACAAGCTGAAGCTCAAGCCACCCTCTTCACCCGTTCCAACCCCAGCTCCCCTTCGCGCAACCGTGCCTGCGCCAGCTCATAAGCCGCCTGCATCCGCAGCGTGGTATCCGCCGAAATCCCGAAGGCCTTTTCGAAGCGCAGCGCCATGATGGCGCTCAGACTGGAATGGCCGTTAAGGAACAGACTCATGTTCTGGCGGCTGACGTCCAGCAGCTCTGAAACTTGCGTCACGGTCAGGCCGTGGGGCTTGACGATCTCCTCCCGAAGCCACGGGCCCGGATGGGAAATTATCGACGGGTGCATAGTGAGAGCCATGAATGTCAGGTACCGCATGACGGCCAAAGTGGCATGTCTCACAGGACAAGGTGTGCCAACCAAAGCACTTTCCTACATGCTCGCACTCTGCCAGCGTCGCCGCCCCGCTCTTTCAGATCGTCTGGCCCCCGTTGCCGCCGGTGCGGAATCCCGGGCAACACCGCGAAGTCGTTTTGGTGTGACCTTCGTGTGACCTTTGGCGAATTGTCCCACCCCACCCTGAACACAAATCTGACAAAACCATTCACCCTGCCGACAGCGCGACTCGGGTAGAAATTGCTCCATGGTCGCCGGCGATGGTTTGGCGCGATGGATGGAGTGACGGCTATGGCCGCAGGTAAGAACAAGCAGACGCGCCGTCTTGCAGTGATGGCGCTGGCGATATCGGCGTTGACGCTGCCCAGCGTAGCTTCGGCCCAATCTGAGCCCGAAAATCAAGGGGGCGGAGGTTGGCGCACGCGCAGCGAAGAAGGCGGCCGTGAGGCGCGGCCTGAACGTCAGGATGATGGTGGACGCGGGCGTCAGCAGGCAGCGCAACAGGAGGAACAGCCGCGCGCGGCGCCGGCCCAGCAGGCTGCACCGCAAGCCCAGGCCCAGTGGCAAGGCCGCCAGGACCGCGGCAATCGCGGCGGTGATCAGGGCGGCGGCGAACGGCGCGGCTGGAACGGCGGACAGCCCGCCGCTCCGCAAGCCGCACCGGTGCCACAGCAAGCCCAGCAGGCCGGCTGGAACGGCGGCAATCGCGGCAACCGCGATGGCCGTGACGACCAGGGCCGGACTTGGAACCGTGACGGCAACCGCGACGGCAACCGTGAGGCAGCTCGGGATCGCAACCGCGACGGGCAGGTCCGCAACTGGACCGAAGCCGGCCGCCAGGACCGCGGCGGCGATCGCCGCCAGCACGATGAAGGCCGGACCCGCGACCGGAACGGCGGATACACAAAGGGCGGCACCTATTACGGCACCAGCGGCGGCAACTATGACCGCGACGGCCGCAACTGGAACCGCGATCACGATGGCGACCGCGATCATCATCAGTGGGACCGGCAGTGGCGGAGCAACACCAGCTACAACTGGTACAGCTATCGCAGCAGCCATCCCTCGTACTTCCGGCTGGGCAGCTATTACGCGCCGTACCGCAATTACAGCTACCGCCGGCTGAGCGTCGGGTTTTTCCTCGACAATCTGTTCTTCGGGCAGAACTACCGAATCGGGAATCCGCAGTACTACCGCTTGCCCGACGTCTATGGTCCCTATCGCTGGGTCCGCTATTATGACGACGCGGTGCTGGTCGATATCTACTCGGGCGAAGTGGTCGACGTGATCAACAACTTCTTCTGGTAAGCCAGCAAGACGCCTGAACCGAGCGGGCCGTCGCAGCGATGCGGCGGCCCTTCGCTCATTCGAGCCCCGCTATTTCAGGAACGGCACCATGCGCCGCAGCGTGCCGTCGCGATCGAGGAACTGGTGTTTGAGCGCGCCCGCCACGTGGAGGACGAACAGCGCCACCATCAGCGTACCCAGTGCGCCATGCAGGTCCTTGAACGTGCCGACTGTGGCCTTGTCGAAGCCGACCGGCAGCGCGGGCATGCCAAACAGCCCGAATATGCTGACCGGCTTGCCTTGCGAAGCGGCCGAGACAAAGGCCCACCCGGTCAGCGGCAAGGCCAGCATCAGGATGTAGAACAGCCAGTGCGTCACCCGGGCCAGCGCGGCTTCCCACGCTTTCAGCGTTTCGACCATCGGCGACGGCCGGTGCAGCAGGCGCCAGCCAATCAGCACCAGCGTGAGCAGCAGCACGGTGATCCCGAAGGCCTTGTGCAGCCCCATGATCGCCGCGCGATCAGGCTTGGGCAGGTCTTCGGAAAGCCACGCACCAAGGACGTTGCCGATAATCAGCAGCGCGATCAGCCAGTGGAGGATCATGGCGCCGCGCGAATAGCGGACGGCTGAGGCGGCGGCGCCTGGGTCGATGGTTTCCATGGCCAAGTGCTGGCGCAAAGCGGCATTGTGGGCAAGTGCGATCTGAGCACTGGCAGCACGCAGCTTCACTCTTGCCCTGCGCGGTCAATGCGATAGGCAGATACGATGAGCACTTACATTACCGCCCCCAACCCCGACAAGGTGGCGCTGCTGCGGACCGGCGCGCACGTCCGCCGCCGCCTTGATGCCGACCCGCGCGTGCAGCGGATCGCCACCGACGCCGCCGAGATCTGGACCGTGCCCGATTTCATGGCCGCCGACGAATGCGCCGAGCTGGTCGAGATGATCGACCGCACCTGCCAGCCGTCCGAAGTGTTCGACCATGGTTATAAAGAAGTGTGGCGGACCAGCCATTCGGGCAACGTCGATCGCGACAATCCGTTCGTCCACATGCTCGAAAGCCGGATCGACGCGTTGCTCGGGCTGCCGCACGATTTTGGCGAGACGATGCAGGGCCAACGCTATCTGGTCGGGCAGGAGTTCAAGTACCACCTCGACCTGTTCTGGACCAAGGCCGACTACTGGAAGAAGGAAGCCAAGCAGGGCGGGCAGCGCTCGATCACCGCGATGTGCTTCCTCAACGAGGTCGAGGAAGGCGGCGAAACCGCCTTTACCGAACTCGGCATTTCGGTTCCGCCCGAACGCGGTAAACTGCTGATCTGGAACAATCAGTCCCCCACCGGACAACCCAACGAACTGACGATGCACGCCGGTACCCCGGTGATAAAGGGCAAGAAATACATCATCACCAAATGGTATCGTACGCGCAAATGGGGCTGACTTTCGGACCCATGGTCACCCGCCGGCGCTTTGCTGCGGGAGCACTGGCTGCTGCCGGAATGGCCGCTTTGCCCGCGCGCCCCGCACCCGCGCAAACGGGCGAGGACGCGCGGCTGATGGTGCTGTTCCGCACCGTTGCCAAGGCTGAGGACGCGCTCGATCCGCTCGGCATGATCTACCGCGGCGGCGAACCCAATGTGGCGGCATTCCGCCAGCTTTACACCGCTGCGCAGGAGCGGGCGAAACGCGCGGTCAACGTGCAGGCGCTGGCCGGGCTGCGCCGGATCGATCGCCGCAAGCTCAGCCCCGAGCGGCAGATTTCCTACGACATTTTCCTTGGCGACAAGCGCGAAAATGCCGCCTGGCTGCGCCCCGAGGTCGAGGCGCTCAATGCAGTTCGCCCGTTCAATCACTTTGGCGGAATGCACATCGAATTCCCCTCGCTGGTCGCGAAAGACGGTTCGCTGCCCTATACCAACGAGGCCGAATATACCCGCAACCTCGCGCTGATCGCAGCCTTCCCGCAAGTGCTCGACAATGCGATCGTTCGGTTCCGGCAGGGGCTAGATAGCGGCGTGGTCGAATCCAGGCTGACCGTGACCAACATGATCGGCCAGATCGACGCGCTGCTCGCGCAGCCGCCCGGCACATCGCCGTTCACTTCGGCGGTGCGCGATTTTCCCGCTGCTGTGCCCGAAGCTAGCCGCGCCGGGTTGACGGCAAAGTACACCGCCGTAACCGCGAGCCAGGTCTATCCGGCCTATCGCCGGCTGCGCGATTTCTTTGCCAAGGACTATCTGCCCGCAGCGCGCGAGCAAGTCGGGATATCGGCGATGAAGGGCGGCGGCGGGCTTTACCGGTTGCAGATCGCGCATCACACCACCTTGCGGCTCGAACCCGATGCGGTTCACCGGCTGGGCCTGTCCGAAGTGGCGCGGATCCAGCGCGACATGATCGCAGTGGCGCGCGAACTCGACTATCCCGGCGAATTGCGCGGGTTTTTCGACTACCTGCGCACCGCGCCGCGCTTTCATCCCAAGACCCGCGAGGAATTGGCCGATGGTTTTGCCAGGGTGGCGAAAGCGGTCGAGCTCCAGGCCCCCAAATTCTTCAACCACATGCCGCGCAGCAAGCTGGTGATCCAACCCTACCCGGCTTACCGCGAGAAGTACGAAGCCGGCGGCAGTTACAACCAGGGCGCGCCCGATGGCAGCCGTCCGGGGGTGTTCTTCTACAACGCCTATGATCTGCCCAGCCGGTTCCTCACCGGGATCACCACGCTGTTTCTGCACGAAGGCGCGCCGGGGCATCACTTCCAGATCAGCCTGGCGCAGGAAGATAAGTCTTTGCCCGATTTCCAGCGGTTCGGCGGCAACAATGCCTATGTCGAAGGCTGGGCGCTCTATGCCGAGACGCTCGGCTACGACATGGGGTTCTATCATGACCCGATGCAGCACTGGGGCACGCTCGACGACGAAATGCTGCGCGCGATGCGGCTGGTGGTCGATACCGGGTTGCATTCCAAGGGCTGGAGCCGCGAGCAGGCGATCGACTACATGCTGGCCAACTCGGGCATGGGCCGCAGCGATGCGACCGCCGAGGTCGAGCGCTATATCGCCTGGCCGGGGCAAGCGCTGGGCTACAAGCTCGGCGCGCTGACCATCCAGCGTTTGAAGAAAAAGGCGCAGGAGCAGCTGGCCGCCAGGTTCGACATTCGCGGCTTCCACGATCAGGTGCTCGGCTCGGGCGCGTTGCCGCTACCGATCCTTGAAGCCAAGCTCGACCGGTGGATCGCGGCCCAGCAGGCCTGAACGCGGGCGAGCGCCGCTTCGCCTGCACCATGTGCGGCGCGTGCTGCAAACGCGCGCCCGAGCTCGAACTCGGTGAGGCGGCCGCTTTGGCCGATATGTTCGTGCTGCGATTGATGCTGCGGATCTACAGCCTGCCACGCGCGTTGGGCGATATCGTGACCGATCTGTCGCGCGCCGAAGCGAGCGCGGAATTCTACGAAACCAAGCGCCTGCTCGGCCAGTTTGCCGCCGCTGCCTGGCCTGCCAAAGTGCGGCGCGCTGACCGGGTGGTCGAATACGTCCAGTACCTCAGCTTGTCGGTCCTGCCGCTCGATCTGGGTTCAGGTCGCTGCCCGATGTTGGAAAACGCCCAGTGCAGCATTTATGCGCGGCGGCCGCTGTCGTGCCGCGCGGTGCCGCTGCACTATTCGCGGCCCGCATGCGCCGCAGCGCGCGATCTCGATGCTTTTGTCGCCACCCCGGGCTTCCTTTGCAGCGTTGGCACCGAAGCTCCGCTGGTGATTGCAGCAGACGCTATTGTCGATCCTGCGATACGGGCCGCGCGTGACCACGCGCTGGCCCGCGCACAGTCCGATCGGCGCTGGAAAGCCGCGATCGTCACCGCGATGAAAGCGCAGCAGCATGGCTTGCCGAGCCCGCGCGAGGTCGAGGCTAAGGCCGCAGCCGGAGCGCTGACCGCGCCGATGCTCGGTGCCTGGCGCGTGGCCGTGGCGGCGGGGCTGCTTGACCCGGTCGAGGCCGAACGATTGCTCGCCGTGCAAGGCGATCTGATCGGGCAACACCTGCTGCGGCCAGAGCTCAGCGCCGACCTCGCCGCCACTTTGGCCCCCATGCAGCGTGCGTACCGCAAGGCGCTGGCGGGATAGCGCGGCGCATGATAGACCTGCAGGTGGTCGCTAGTATCTTCGGGTGGGAAGATGTCGCCGTGACACTTCTCAGCAACATGATCGATACCCGGCCCCGGGGCGCGAGCCTTTCGAACGGGTGCGGCGGCGGAAGCTGCGGCCGGGCGGATATCTTGAGTTCAGGGGTTGAAGGGGGACGTGATGAAGTATCTCGATATTTATGTGATGATATCACCGGCGCGGGGCGAAAACTTTCAGGTTTCGGCCAAATCGGCCGATGGCGGCGAAGGCAATTCAGAGCTCAAACTACCGTTCCGACTCGCCGACCTGTCGCCCTCGATTTTCGGCGCTTCGAGCGCGGCCCGCGGGATGAGCGCCGGCAATGTGCCGCCCGAGCGGCTGTTGTCGGTCGAAATGGTCGGGGTGCAACTGTTCGACGCGCTGTTCAGCGGCGAAACCCGCGAAGTCCTCAGAAGCGCCGAAGACGCGGCCAAGCGCAACCCTGACAAGACCGGGGTGCGCATCCGCCTGTCGATGAACCTCGCCGCCGAAGGCATGGCCGAGGTTGCCAGCTTGCCGTGGGAACTGATGCGGCGGCGCAACCAGAACCCGCTGGTGGTATCGGTCAACACCCCGGTAGTCCGCGCCTTCGACACCCCGATCTCGGTCCCGCTCCACCCGATCATCGGCAAGCTCAAGATCCTGCTGCTCGTCTCCAATCCCAAGGATACCAGTCCGCTCAACCTCGGCGACGAAAAGGCGCGGATCTGCAAGATCTGGGACGGATTGGACAATATCGAATACGTCGAGTGCCGCCCCGAAGCGCGGCTGATCCTTGATGCCTTGTCGCAGGACGAATTCCACGTGGTCCATTACATGGGCCACGGCAATTTCGACAGCGGCTTGGGCGGCCAGGTCATCATGGAATCGGCTGACGGGAGCGAGCAGCCGATCAGCGGCAATACCTTTGCCACCTGGCTCCATGACGAGCCGCTGCGGCTGGTGTTCCTCAACGCCTGCAACACCGGCACCACCGGGCAGCAGACCGGGCTGCATCCGTTCGCCGGGGTCGCCAGCGCGCTGATCGGCAGCGGGGTACCCTCGGTGGTCGCCATGCAATTCCCGATCTCCGACGAAGCCGCAATTATCTTTGCCGAAACCTTTTACAAGCGCATCGCCCAGGGCCTGCCGGTCGAACAGGCGATGAGCGAGGGGCGCAAGGGCCTGCTCGATCGCACGGGTTCGGAATGGGCGACGCCGGTGCTCTACATGCGCGCTGCCAATGGCGATCTGTTTGACCGTTCGAGCGGCAAGACCGCTGCAACGCCTGATCAGGCGGCGGTGGCTGAACCCGTCGTTGCGGCCGCGCCGCTTCCGCTGCTCTCGGCCGAGCCGGCTGCACCAACGAAGCCGTGGTACAAGAAGCCGATTGTGCTGGGCGGGATCGCCGCTGCGGTGCTGCTGGTTCTGGCACTCACGATGTGCGACACCGGTGATGACCAGCCAGCCGCTGAGGCGACGGCAACGGCAGCTTCCGAGGCCGCAGAAGCGGGTGCCGAGATCACCGATCCGGTCGCGAAGGCCATCGCTCAGGTCGACCCGGCACGATGGATCAACGATCCGGAGTGCAAGATCGTCAACGAAGTGCTCGGAAAAGACGGCGTCACCTTCGACACTATCGAGAAATATGCTGCAACCGGCGCAGGCCGGGCAAATTACATCATGGGGTGCATCTACTTGAAAGGGTTCGAACAGCAACAAATCTCCCCTGCTGCTGCTGCGATGTGGTTCGAAGCCACCGCCACGTCCGAGGCACCGCAGGCAAAGTTCTTCTTGGGCCAGCTCTATGATAGTGGTGCGCCAGCCGACGGCGAAACGCCTGCAGTGCTCAAAAACTTAACCAAAGCCGACACCCTTTTCAGAGACGCGGCCGACGCGGGCAATGAGGGAGCGAAAGCTATCCTGGCGCCAGCCGATGGGAGCGAAGCGGAACAAACGCAGTAACGCGCGCGCTCTAGCCCAGTGCCTCGGCAATCAGCTTGCGGGTGTTGGCGATGCCGTAGAGCGCGATGAAGCTGCCCATGCGCGGGCCTTGGGGTGAGCCGAGCAGGGTTTCGTACAGCGCCTTGAACCAGTCGCGCAGCCCTTCAAAGGCGAAGTGCGGGTCCTTGCCGATCTCGTAGACCATGGTCTGCAATTCCTCAGGCGTGGCATCGTCAGAGGTTGCGGCGAGCTCCTCGTCGAGCGCGGCCAGCGCCAGCGCTTCGTTCGGCTCGGGCTTGCGCCGCTGCAACGTCGGGGCGATGAAATCGCGGTTGTAGGCGAGCGCGGTGGTGACCAGCGTGTCCACTGCGGGATGCGCCGCCGGATCGGCATCGGCGATGTAGTTGCCAAGGTACGACCAGACCTGATCGCGGGTCGCGCCCGCGCCGAGCACGCCGACCAGATTGAGCAGCAGGCCATACGTCACCGGCAGCTTGTCGCCATCCCCGCCCGCATCGCCATTGGCCCGCAGCAGATGCCACACCGGGTTGCCGAGCTGCTGCTCGAGCGGCTGGCTGGCGAGCTTTTCGCGAAACTGCCAGTATTCGTCGACCGCCTTGGGAACCACCCCGGCGTGCAGGCTCTTCGCGCTCTTGGGTTCGCGGTAGATGAAGAACCCCAGGCTTTCCTCGCTGCCATAGGACAGCCACTGGTCGATGGTCAGCCCGTTGCCCTTGGATTTGGAAATCTTCTCGCCGTTCTCGTCGAGGAACAGCTCGTAGATCATCCCTTCGGGCGGACGTCCGCCGAGCGCGCGGGCAATCTTGCCGCTTTCGCGGACCGAGTCAGTCAGATCCTTGCCGCACATCTCGTAATCGACGCCCAGCGCGACCCAGCGCATCGCCCAGTCGACCTTCCACTGCAGCTTGGCCTGCCCGCCAAGGATCGATTGCTCGACGCTCTGCCCCTCATCCTCGAACCGGACAATCCCGGCCTCGGCATCGAGCACCGTGACCGGCACTTGGAGCACTTTGCCCGACGTCGCCGAAACCGGCAGGACCGGCGAGTAAGTCGCCGCCCGCTCGGCGCGCAGCGTCGGCAGCATGATGTCCATGATCGCCTGCCAGTTGCGCAGCACGCCCTTCAGCGCGTCATCGAACTGGCCCGAATTGTACATGTCGCTCGACGAGACGAATTCGTAATCGAAGGCGAACCGGTCGAGGAACTGGCGCAGCATCGCGTTGTTGTGATGCGCAAAGCTCTCATGCGTCCCGAACGGATCGGGGATGCGGGTCAGCGGACGGTGCAGATTGGCATCGAGCACTGCACGGTTTTCGATATTGTCGGGTACCTTGCGCAGGCCGTCCATATCGTCGGAAAACGCGATCAGCCGGGTCGGCGCGCCGCCGGTCAGCGTCTCATAAGCGCGGCGGACCAGCGTGGTGCGCAGCACTTCCTGGAAGGTGCCGATATGCGGCAGCCCGCTCGGCCCATAGCCGGTCTCGAACACCACCGCTGCGGCTTGTCCGTTTTGGCCCGGTTTACCGTCAGGAAACCGCTTGATCAGCTTGCGGGCTTCCTCGAACGGCCAGGCCTTGGAGACCTGCGCGGCGGCAATGAGTTCGGCGTCTGTCATAATGTCCCGCGCAATTGCGAGTTTCACCCGCCCGCGCAAGCACAAACCGCGACAATTCCTCCCCTCCCCGGTGGGGAGGGGATCGAGGGGTGGGGGTTCCACGCCGGTGTCGAACCCCCACCCCAACCCCTCCCCACCGGGGAGGGGCAAAGAGAGTCCAAGGCTTTATCTCCGCCTCAATTCCTTTAAGGGGCACCGATGGACCGTAACATCTTCACCCCCGAAGCCAGTTTCACGATCGACGAGCTCGAAGCCCGCTTCCCACCGCGCGATCTGCCCGCAGGCGCTTGCGTCACCCGCTTCGGCCCCAGCCCGACCGGTTCGATGCACATCGGCGGGCTTTACACTTCGCTGGTTTCGCGCCGGGTCGCGCACCAGAGCGGCGGGCTGTTTTATTTGCGGATCGAGGATACCGACAGGAAGCGCGAAGTCGCCGGCACGGTCGAGCTGATCCTCGCGTCGCTGGCGACTTACGGCCTCTCGCCCGACGAAGGCGAGATCGCTGACGGCAAGGAAATCGGCCAATACGGACCCTACCGCCAGAGCGAGCGCAAACCGATCTATCAAAGCTGCGTGCGCTGGCTGCTCGAACAAGGCCACGCCTATCCGTGCTTCGCCAGCGCCGAGGAATTGCAGGCGCTGCGCGACGCGCAGGCCAAGCACAAGGTGCCGCCGGGCTATTGGGGCACCTGGGCAATCTGGCGCGACAAGACCGCCGCAGACGTCGATGCAGCGCTCGCGGCGAGCCAGCCGTTCGTGATCCGCCTGCGTTCGACCGGCGGGCGCGACGAGCGGGTCACCCTGCCCGATACGATTCGTGAGAGCCTCGAATTTCCCGCCAACCAGACCGATGTCGTGCTGCTCAAGGCCGACGGGATGCCGACCTATCACCTCGCCCACGTGGTCGATGACCATTTCATGCGGACCACCGATGTCGTGCGCGGCAACGAATGGCTGGCGAGCTATCCGATGCACGCTGAAATGTTCAAGCTGTTCGGCTGGGTCCCGCCGCGCTTTGCGCATATCTCGCCGATCGAGAAGAACGATGGCTCGTCGCGGCGCAAGCTGTCGAAGCGCAGCGATCCTGAAGCGTCGGTCGGCTGGTACATGGAGGCTGGCTATCCGCGCGATGCAGTGATCGAATACCTGCTCAACCTGATCGACGGCCGCTTTGAGGATTGGCGCGCTGCCAATCCGGGGGTGAGCAATGAAGACTTTACAATCGAACTCGAACGGATGAACCGCGCCGGTGCGCTGTTCGATCTGGCCAAGCTCGACAGCGTCTCGCGCGATCTGGTCGGGGCGATGAGCGCGGGCGCAATCTATGACGCGGCGCTGGTCTGGGCGAGCGACCATGCGTCCGAATTCGCCACGCGGTTCGGCGCCGACGGGGCCTATTCGCAGGCCATTCTCGACATTGAGCGCCACGGCGAGCGCCCGCGCAAGGACATCGTCAAGTGGTCCGATCTGGCCCCCGACATCGGGTATTTCTTCGACGATACCTATGCTGGCCTGCTGCCCGAAGCACAAACCGCACTGGCCGCGCTCCAGCCCGCCCCGCCCGAAGGCATGCTTGCCGCCATTGCTGCCGCCTATGACCCGGCGCTCGACCGCGACCAGTGGCTCGAATGGCTCCGGGCGCTGGGGTTGAGCTATGGTTATGCCGCCAATGTGAAGGCGTTCAAGGCCGCGCCCGATGCGTTCCGCGGGCATTTTGGCGATCTGGCGGGAGCGTTGCGGATCGTGCTCGCGGCACGGCGCAACACGCCTGATCTGTTTGAGCTGATGCAGGTGCTGGGCAAGGACCGAGTGGTTGCGCGGTTGGGTGCGGCGGCGGGGTGGTGACCACGAGACGGTTCTGACGAAGCATGATCGCCCCTCCCCGGTGGGGTGGGGTTGGGGGGTGGGGGTTCCACGCTCGATAAGGCAGACCCCCCATCCCAACCCTTCCCCCAGGGGAAGGGCTTTGCGGCTCAATCAAGCGGCAGAGTTTTTAATCCCGCAAAATCAGCTTCGCCCCCGGCTTGTTCTTCCGGATCTCGTCCGGGCTCAGCCCGCAGATCTCGTGCGGGAAGACCAGCCAGTCCTCGGTCTCGTGGACATAGAAATCGGGTTTGAGCTTGGTCACGTTGCGGCCCGGCTTGTAATAGACCGTGGCGATCCCGACCGTCTCGGGCATGTTGTAGCGGCAGCGCCCGGCCAGTTCTTTCAGGAACGCCTCGACCGAGCGGCCCGAATCGAACACATCGTCGATCACCAGCAAGCGGTCGTCGGGGCCAAGCGTGTCGACGAGGTAGCCCAGCGCATAGACCCGGACCTGCTTCTCCTGCTGGTCGATCCCGGTGTAGCTCGAAGTCCGCACCGCAATATGATCGCATTCGATCCCGTTGTACGACAGCAGCTCCTGCACCGCGATCCCGACCGGTGCGCCGCCGCGCCAGATCCCGACGAGGTGAGTCGGGCGGAACCCGGCATCGATCACCATGTTGCCAAGCCGGTAGGAGTCTTTGAGCAGCCGGTCGGCGGTGAGGTAAAGCTTGTCAGCCACGCACCGCCTCCGCGATTGCCGCCAGATGGCGCTGTTGCTCGGCGGGCGGCAGGAACGAGCCGGTGAAGCTGTTGCGCGCCAGTTCGATGATTTGTGCGTCGTTCAAATCCAGCGCCTCGGCGATTGCATGGAAATTGTCATTCACATAGCCGCCGAAATAGGCTGGATCGTCGGAGTTTATGGTCACCTTGAGCCCCGCCTCGAGCATCTGTCTGACCGGGCTTTGCGCAATTTCGGGGATGACGCAGAGCCGCAGGTTGGAGAGCGGACAGACGGTCAGGGTCAGCTCCTCCGCCGCGATCCGCGCGGTCAGCACCGGGTCTTCCAGCGCACGATTACCGTGATCGATCCGCTCGACCTTGAGCAAGTCCAGTGCCTCCCGGACATAGTCGGGCGGGCCTTCCTCACCGGCGTGCGCGGTGACATGCAGGCCCAGCGCGCGCGCCCGTGCAAACACCCGCACGAACTTGCTCGGCGGGTGGCCCAGCTCGGACGAATCGAGGCCCACGCCGTGGATGCGCGGCAAGTGCGGCTCGGCGAGCGCGAGCGTGGCAAAAGCGTCGTCTTCGGACAGGTGGCGCAGAAAACACATGATAAGCCGGTATGTGATGCCTAGTTCGGTTTCTGCCCGCTTGAGTGCCGCTTCGATCCCGCTCAGCACCGTGGTGAATCCAACACCGCGTGCCGTATGTCCCTGAGGATCAAAGAAAATCTCGACATGGCGAACATTGTCGGTTTGGGCACGCAGCAGATAAGCCCATGTTAAATCGAAGAAATCCTGTTCGGTCAGCAGCACCGACATGCCCTGATAGTAGATATCGAGGAAATCCTGCAGGTTCGAAAAACTGTAAGCCGCGCGCACTTCCTCGGCCGAGGCGAACGGAATCGACACCGCATTGCGCCGGGCGAGTTCGAACAGCATCTCCGGCTCGAGCGAGCCTTCGATGTGGAGATGCAGCTCGGCCTTGGGCAAGCGGTCGATCAGTGCGGTGCGGGGATCGGGATTCGCCATGCGGCAACGCTGGCCGAGCGCGCTCCGCGGGTCAACCACAGCGGCTCGTCGCAATGATGGAACCAATTGCGATGATACGGATTTATGAAAGTACCGCACCCGCGATTTCCTGGAGGGCACATGTCACTGCACACCTCGCGCACAACCAGTACCGCTGCCTCGTTCGGATCGCGGCCAATGGATCCCTCTCAGCGCCTGCGCACTTACGGCCGGATTCTTCCGCTCGAAAGCAACCGCACCTGGTGGGAACGCCTGCTGCGGCGTTAAGCCTGCGGGGCTTTTGGCCCGGCGCGCTTGCCCTGCGTTCCATTTTCGTTCTATCGCTGCGGCAATGAGCGAAGCGCTGCCTCTCCCCGCCCTGCACGCCAGCCACGGCGGCTGCTGGCTGCGCGGCGGCTCGGGCGCGACGCGGACGGTGAGCAAGGGTGACGCGATTGTCGCGGCTGCCGATACCCCGCTATTGATGCTCAACGCGCCATTGGTGGCGACCCGGCTCGGCTATCCCGACCTGTCCGGGCTCGACCTGCTCGAGCTGTTCGCCTTCGTCCACCCGGCGCGGTTTATGGTGCCGACGCCCAAGGGGCTGGCGCACACCCTTGGCTTGCCTGAACCACAGAGCGATGACGAGGTTGCGCTGCTGCTCCAGCAGGGGGCCGAAGCGCTGCTCGGCATTTGTTCGTCACCCGGCTGGAGTGAGCGCGAAGGCGCGTGGACTTCGCTCCAGGCGTTGACCCGGCTGCGGTGGTCGTGGGCACCGCTGCTGGCCGCGCGGATCACCGCCCCGGCCAAGGTCGAACGCTGGCTGTTTTCGCGACTGCCCGAATGGGAGGACGTCGCCGAACGGCCGCAGCCCGCGCAGTTGACGCTCAATCCGGCGATCGTGGCGGCGCGGCTCGCCGAGCTTACCGGGCAAGGGGCCGAGCCCCGCCCGGCGCAAGTCGCCTATGCCGAGGAAGCCGCGCAGGTCTTTGCCCCGCGCACCGCACGCGATGCGCCGCACCTGCTGCTGGCGCAAGCCGGGACTGGGATCGGCAAGACACTGGGCTACCTCGCGCCAGCTTCGCTGTGGGCACAAGCTGCACAAGGCACGGTCTGGGTCTCGACCTACACCAAGGCGCTGCAACGCCAGCTGCGTCAGGAAAGCCGCCGCGCCTGGCCAGCCCGCCGCGCCGATGGCTCTGCCCCGGTGGTGGTGCGCAAGGGCCGCGAGAATTACCTGTGCCTGCTCAACCTGGAGGACGCGCTGCAAGGCGGGTTCACCGGGCGCGCGGCGATCATGGCGCAGCTGGTCGCGCGCTGGGCGGCTTACAGTCAGGACGGCGACATGATCGGCGGCGATCTGCCCGGCTGGCTCGCCACGCTGTTCCGCCAACGCGGGGTTGCCGCGCTGACCGACCGGCGCGGCGAATGCGTCTATGCCGGGTGCCCGCACTACCGCAAATGCTTCATCGAACGCTCGAGCCGGGCAAGTGCCCAGGCCGATCTGGTGATCGCCAACCATGCGCTGGTCATGGTCAATGCCGCGCGCGGCCGCGATGCGGCGCAGCGGCCCAGCCGGATCGTGTTCGACGAAGGCCATCACGTGTTCGAGGCAGCGGATTCGACCTTTGCCGCAGCCCTGACCGGGGCCGAGACAATCGAGCTGCGCCGCTGGGTGATCGGGCCCGAACGCGGCTCCAAAGGCCGCCGCCGGGGGCTGGCGGCGCGGCTGGCGGACATTGCCAGCTATGACGAAGCAGGGGGCAAGGCGATTTCAGCCGCGCGCCATGCCGCCGAGGCACTGCCCGGGGATGGCTGGCTGCAACGGCTGCATGACAACACGCCGTCGGGGCCACTTGAGGAGCTGTTCGCGGCCGTGCGCGCCACGACTTACGCGCGCGATGAAAGCGGCGGACAGGACGGCGGCTATGGGCTGGAAACCGAGGCGGCGCAGCTTGACGGGCCCTTGGTCGAACTGGCCGGGGCGGCGCAGGCCGCGCTGGCCGAATTGCGCAGTCCGCTGATCCGGCTGGGGGTGCGGCTCGAAGCGATTTTGGCCGAACCGCCCGACTGGCTCGATGGTTCGGGCCGGGCGCGGATCGAGGGCGCGCGCCATTCGCTCGGCTGGCGCATCGATCTGCTCGCCGCCTGGGAGGCCTTGCTCGAGCGGCTCGGCGGGCCAGCCGATCCCGAATTCGTCGATTGGCTGGCGGTTGATCGGGCTGAGGCGCGCGAATACGATGTGGGGCTGCACCGCCGCTGGCTCGATCCGATGAAGCCGTTTGCGCAAGTCGTGCTGCAGGGCGCACACGGCGTGATGCTGACCTCGGCGACGCTCAAGGACGGCGACGATTGGGACAGCGCGGTGGTGCGCAGCGGCGCGCCGGTGCTGGGACTCGCCCCGCGCCTGTCCAGTTTCGACAGCCCGTTCGACTACGCCGCTCAGGCCGAAGTGCTGATCGTCACCGACGTGACCAAGGGCGATATGGCGGCGCTGGCCGGGGCCTATGCGCGGCTGATTGAGGCGGCGGGCGGCGGGGCACTGGGCTTGTTTACCGCGATCCGGCGTTTGCGGGCAGTCCAGGGCCGCATTGCCGACCGGCTCGCGCGCGCCGGGCTGCCGCTTTACGCACAACACGTCGATCCAATCGACACCGGCACGTTGGTGGACATTTTCCGCGACGATCCGCGCGCTTCGCTGCTCGGCACCGATGCCTTGCGCGACGGGGTCGATGTCCCCGGCAACTCGCTGCGGCTGGTGGTGATGGA
Organism: Sphingomonadaceae bacterium; assembly: GCA_025359425.1. Taxonomy (GTDB): domain Bacteria; phylum Pseudomonadota; class Alphaproteobacteria; order Sphingomonadales; family Sphingomonadaceae; genus Novosphingobium. The sequence continues at coordinate 8,225 of JANYGC010000055.1, read as the reverse complement.
GCAGGTCCCGTGGCCCAAACCGTCGATCTTGCACCGCGCTCGGCGGCTGGCGGGCGGCGGCGCGGCTTACGACGACCGGGTGATCCGCGCCCGGCTGGCCCAAGCCTTCGGACGGCTGATCCGTACCCGCGACGATCACGGGTTCTTCGTGGTGCTCTCCGCCGCCTTCCCCAGCCGGCTGCTCTCGGCCTTCCCGCCCGGCACGCGGATTTCGCGCCTGACGCTCGACGAGGCTTTACAACGCGTCGCCGCCGGTGTTTCACAGCGGCCCGTCCAGCGCGAGACTCCCGCTTGAAGACCTTAGGACTGTTCCGTCACGCCAAGTCCGACTGGCATGATCCGCGCGCGCGCGATTTCGACCGCCCGCTCAATGGGCGCGGTCGCAAAGGCGCGGCGCTGATGGGCCGCCATGTGCTTGAGCACGGCCAGCATTGGGACCGGATGATCGCCTCCCCCGCCATCCGCTGCGCCGAGACGATCGAGATTGCGTGCCAGGCCGCCGGCCAGCCGGTCGCGGTGCAGTGGGACCGGCGGATCTACCTCGCCAGCAGCGTGACCCTGATCGACCTGCTGCGCGAGAGCGATAACGCACTCGGAGCGGTGCTGATGGTCGGGCACAACCCGGGCCTCGAAGACCTGATCTTCGACCTTGTCCCCGATGACGGCACCAGCCCGCTGCGCGACGTGGTCGAGGTCAAGTTCCCGACCGCGAGCTTTGCCGTGCTCGAACTCAAGATCGATCACTGGACCGAACTCAAGGACAACTGCGCGCGCCTGGTCCACCTGATCCGCCCGCGCGACCTCGATCCGGCGCTGGGGCCGGAACCGGGCTAGGCCATGTGGATTGCCTTGGTGACAAGGTAGCCATCCATCCCCTCAAGCCCGCCTTCGCTGCCGAAGCCTGAATCCTTGACCCCGCCGAACGGCGCGTCGGCGGTGCTGATCGCGAAGGTGTTGATCCCGACCATCCCCGCCTCGATCGCATCACCGAGCAGGTTGGCATTGCGCAAACCCTCGGTGAAGGCGAAGGCGGCGAGCCCGAACGGCAGCCGGTTGGCCTTTTCTACCGCATCGTCGAACGTGCTGAACGGCGCGGTCACCGCGACCGGGCCGAACGGTTCGTTCGACATGATGTCGGCATTGTCGGGGACGTCGGCAAGCAGCGTCGGCTCGAAGAAAAAGCCGCCCTCGCCGCGCTTGCCCCCGGCCAGCACGCGCGCGCCTTTGGCGGCAGCATCGTCGACCAGCGCGGCAATCGCGCCCGGGCGCCGCGCATTGGCGAGCGGGCCCATCCTGGTCGCGGCCAACAGCCCGTGCCCGGTCGTCACCGCTTTGGCGCGCTCGGCAAAGCCCGCCACGAAGCGGTCGTAGATTGCCTCCTGGACATAGAACCGCGTCGGCGAGACGCAAACTTGCCCGGCATTGCGGAATTTCTGCGGGACCACGGCATCCAGCGTTTTTTCCAGATCGCAATCGGCAAAGATCAGCACCGGGGCATGCCCGCCCAGTTCCATCGTCACCCGCTTGAGCCCGTCAGCGGCCAGCCGCATCAGGTGCTTGCCGACCGGGACCGAGCCGGTGAAGCTGACCTTGCGGATGACCGGTGAGGCGAGCAGGTGCCGGCTGACTGCGTCGGGCACCCCGTGAACCAGCTGCACCACGCCGTTGGGCAGCCCGGCGTCGACCAGGCAGCGGACCAGCGCGCCGGTGCAGCCGGGGGTCTCTTCGGGGGGCTTGGCCACCACCGAGCAGCCCGCCGCGAGCGCCTGGCCAAGCTTCTTTGCCATCAGGTAAACCGGGAAATTCCACGGACTGAACGCCGCCACCGGGCCGATTGGCTGGCGGGTGACCAGCGCGCGCTGCCCGGTCGGGCGGACCAGCGTGCGGCCATAGATGCGCGGGGCCTCCTCGCCGCACCATTCGAGAAACTGCGCGCTGCTGAGCACTTCGGCGCGGGCTTCGGCGATTGGCTTGCCCTGTTCGAGTGTAAGCAGCCGCGCAATTGGTTCGGCGCGCTCGCGGAGCAATCCAGCGGCTTTCTTGAGCACCGCGCCGCGTTGATCGGCCGGGGTCGCACGCCACACCTTGAAGCCCTTGTCGGCGGCGTCGAGCGCCTCGTCGAGATCGGCCGGGCTGGCCATCGGCACTTCGCCGATCGCCTCGCCGCTGGCCGGATCGACCACCGGGAACAAGTCGCGGCCTTCGCCGATCCTCCAGCTGCCATTGATGAACAACGACAGGTCGGCGTCATAGGTATCTTGCATGGAAAGTCCTCACATCCGCGAGGAGTGGACTTAGGCTTCGTGGAGCGCGTTTACCAGTGTGGTGCGCAGCGCAATCAGCCGGGCACGGTACGCGAAATTGGTCGCAACCAGGGTGGCGGGTGCTTCCGGACGCGGCGCAGCCTGCGGTTCTGGGACCTTGGCTGCCCGGCCCTGCAGCGCCATTTTCGCGCCTTTCAGGGTGTAGCCCTCACGATGGACCAGCCGGTCGATCGTCTCGACCATCCTGACGTCGTCAGCGCGGTAATAGCGCCGGCCGCCGCCGCGCTTCAACGGGCTGAGCATCGGGAACTGTTCTTCCCAATAGCGCAGCACGTGCTGGCGAATGCCGAGCGCTTTTGCGACCTCACCGATGGTGCGCAGCGCCTCCGGATCCTTGCCGTCAGCAAAGCCAGGAGGCCCGGCATCGCTCACCCGCGGGCGATCCGTTCTTTGAGCATCTGGCTCGCGCGGAAGGTCAGAACCCGGCGCGGCGTGATCGGAACCTCGATCCCGGTCTTGGGATTGCGCCCGATCCGCTGGCCCTTGTCGCGGAGCAGGAACGTGCCGAACCCCGAAATCTTGACGTTCTCACCCTCTTCGAGGGCAACCGTCATATGATCGAGAATCGATTCGACCATGCCAAGCGAATCCGAACGCGACAAGCCAAGCTTGCGATTGAGCGCTTCGGCCAGATCGGCCCGAGTCAAAGTAGTCATGGAGCGCATCCAGCCCCTTCCCTAAAGCTGCAAGGTTGCGACCTTGAATTGAAACATACCGATATCGTTACCGATTGCAACGCGGCCGATAGTCAAATCGGCTCGCCAATCCGTTAGTTATACCCGGATCAGGCTGGCGCCCCAGGTAAACCCGCCGCCCATCGCTTCGAGCATGACCAGGTCGCCCGGCTTGATCCGACCGTCGCGCACCGCAGTGTCGAGCGCAAGCGGCACCGATGCGGCCGAGGTGTTGGCATGCTGATCAACCGTGACCACCACTTTTTCGGCGGGCAGTCCGAGCTTGCGCGCGGTCGCATCGAGAATCCGTTGATTGGCCTGGTGGGGCACCACCCAATCGAGATCGGCGGCGGTAAGCCCCTGATCGGCCAACACTTCACGCAGAACTTCGGCGAGGTTGACGACCGCGTGACGAAACACCTCGGGGCCCTTCATCCGAACATGCCCGACCGTGCCGGTACTCGACGGGCCGCCATCGACGTAGAGCAGGCCGTTGTGCTTGCCGTCGGCGTGGAGCCGGGTGGCGAGCACACCGGGGCCATCCTCGGCAACCTCGCGCGCTTCGAGCACCACCGCGCCGGCGCCGTCGCCGAACAGCACGCATGTGGTGCGGTCATCCCAATCGAGGATCCGGCTGAAAGTTTCCGCTCCGATCACTAATGCGCGCTTGGCCATGCCGGTGCGCAGCAGCGAATCGGCCACGCCCATTGCATAAAGGAAACCAGAGCATACCGCGGCGACATCGAACGCGATCCCGCCGTTGCAGCCGAGCGCATGCTGGACCTGAGTCGCGGTGGCGGGGAAGGTCTGGTCGGGGGTTGCGGTGGCGAGCACGATCAGGCCGATGTCGGCAGGTTCGAGCCCGGCAGCTGCTAGCGCCCGGCGGGCGGCGTCGGTCGCCAGCGTCGAGGTCGTCTCACCCTCGCCCGCGATATAGCGCTGGCGAATGCCGGTGCGCTCGACGATCCATTCGTCGCTGGTATCGACGGTCTGCGCGAGTTCGGCATTGCTGACCACGCGCTTGGGCAAGGCCGAGCCGGTGCCGATGAGAACCGACCGCAGGGTCATTCAGCGGCCTTTGGAGCCGTGCGGATTGCGCCGTTGCCCAGCCGCGCCACATCAGCGGCGATGCGTTCAGTGATATTTTCTTCGAGCAGCCGCGCGGTCACCGCCACGGCGTTGGCTACGCCCAGCGCATTGGCCGAACCATGGCTTTTGACGACCACGCCATTGAGCCCCAGGAATACCGCGCCGTTATGATTGTTCGGGTCGAGATGGTGCTTCAAGAGCTCGGTTGCAGGGCGCGAGATCAGGAAGCCGAATTTCGACCGCAATGAAGAGGCGAAGCTGCGCCGCAGCAAGTCGGTGACGAAGCGCGCCGTGCCTTCCACTGCCTTCAAAGCGATATTCCCGGAAAATCCGTCCGACACCACCACGTCGATGTCGCCGCGATTGAGCTTGTCCGCTTCGGCAAAACCATCGAACGACATGGCCAGACTGGCCGAAACCAGTTTGAGCTGCGCGGCGGCGGCCTGGAGGTGCTCGGTCCCTTTGATCTCTTCGGTGCCGATGTTGAGCAGCCTGACGCGGGGGTTTGCCCGGCCGGTTGCAATTCGAGAGTAGGCCGCGCCCATGATCGCAAACTGCACCAGGTTGCGCGCATCGCATTCGGTGTTGGCGCCCAGATCGAGCATAACCACGTCATTGTCGCCCAGTGTCGGGAGCAAGGCGGCCAGCGCTGGCCGATCGATCCCCGGCATCGTGCGCAGCGCCAGCTTGGCCATCGCCATCAGCGCGCCGGTGTTGCCCGCGCTGACCGCGGCGCCGGCATCGCCAACTTTAACCGCGTTGATCGCGAGACCCATCGAGGTGGTCTTGGCGCGGCGCAGCGCTTGAGTCGGCTTTTCCTCGCCGCTCACCACATCGGGAGCATGGAGGATTTCCGAGGCAGAGCGCAGGTTGGGATGCGCTTCGAGCGCTTGCGTGATCCGCGCCTCGTCGCCCACCAGCAGAAATTTGAAACGATCGTGACGGCGCCGGGCCAACGCCGCGCCTTCGATCATCACGCGCACGCCTTCGTCTCCGCCCATCGCATCAACGGCGATACGCGGCAGGCTCATGTGCGACTATCCACTTGATTTAAGGGCTTAGAGCCCGACCGCGATAACTTCGCGCCCGTTGTAGTGGCCACACGCCGGGCACAGGTTGTGCGGACGCTTGAGCTCACCACAGTTGGAGCATTCGTGGAAGGCTTCGACCTTCAGCGCATCGTGGCTGCGGCGCATGCCCCGGCGTGAGGGCGATGTTTTTCTTTTGGGGACAGCCATTGCGGCACCTGTTCCTGCAATTAATCATTCGGTCTAAGTAAGCCGCGTCAGGCACGGGGCCGGCGGCTGCGAAGGCGGGCCTATAGCGAATTCCGCAGCGCTTGCAAGCACCGACCGCCGCTCTGGCGACGACACAGGGGAGAAGACAATGCCAATTTTGTTACCCACTACACTCTGCATGGCTGCAGCGGCTGCCATCATCAATATATGGCTATCGATTCGCTGCGGCCAGGTCCGCACCAAAGAGAAAATCAACATCGGTACCGGCGGCAGCGACCTGATGGAGCGGCGGATGCGCGCGCAGCTCAACTTTGCCGAGAACACGGCGTGGGTCCTGATCCTGATTGCGGGAATAGAACTGGCTGGCAAGGGCGCAAGCTGGCTGGCTATCGTCGGCGCAATCTACATGCTCGGCCGCGTCGCGCACGGTCTTGGCATGGACGGAACCGGGCTTAAAGCAGGGCGCGGTATCGGAACTGTTACCACCATGCTGACCCAGATCGGTCTGGCCGTAGTCGCCTTGCTGGTCGCCACCGGGTATATGTGAGCGATCAGCTCAGCGCGTAATCGCTGACGAAAGCGTTGACCTGTCTTTCCCGGCCGAAGGTGCTGGTTGGTCCATGGCCGGGAAGGAAGGTCACGTCGTTGCCCAGCGGCCACAGCTTCTGCGTGATCGCGTCGATCAGGTCCTGATGATTCCCGCGCGGGAAATCGGTGCGGCCGATCGAGCCTGCGAAAATCACGTCGCCGACCACCGCAAAGTGCGACGGCGCGTGGTAGAACACGACGTGGCCCGGAGTGTGGCCGGGGCAGTGGATCACATCGAGCTCCAGTTCGCCCACGGTAACCTTGTCGCCGTCGACGAGCCAGCGGTCGGGCTCGAAGCTCTCGGCGTGCATCCCGTATTTGCCGCCGTCCTCTGCCAGCTTGTCGATCCAGAAGCGGTCGTCCTCGTGCGGGCCCTCGATGGTCAGGCCAAGCTCCCTGGCCAAAATCCCAGCCTGACCGCAGTGGTCGAGATGGCCGTGGGTCACCAGCAGCTTTTCCAGCGTCACCCCGACCTTGGCCACCGCCGCCTTGATCTTGTCGAGCTCGCCGCCCGCATCGATCACCGCGCCGCGCATGGTTTTGGTGCACCAGATCAGCGAGCAGTTCTGTTGGAGCGGGGTTACCGGGATGATTCCGACGCGCATCGGGGGTTCGTTGGGATTGGTCATGGGCGATGAAATGGCGATGGATTGCATAGGCTGCAATGGTGAAGTTTGGATTCGGCAGCCCGACGTCTACAAATGCGCAATGTGATTGAACTGGCAAGCTAACCTCAACTCCGTCATGATGCGCAGAGTTCGCGCCGGGGGATTTGGGCATGACCACACAGACTTCAGATAAAGCACTGACCTCGGCGTTTTGGCTCGGCCGTAATGGCATTTTGTTGGCTGGCGCGCTGGTCAGCAGCATGGCCGCTTGGTGGCTGATCGCCTGGCCGGTCGCGACACTCTCCAACGTGGCAAGCCATAAAGGTCATTTTGCACTAACCTTTGCACACATGGCGGGCGGCACCGGGATGCTCACTCTGGGCGGTCTGAACCTATACCTTGCAGCGCGGAAGCAACACTACCGTATCCACCGCCGCGTCGGGCAAGCCTATCTGTCATTCGGCACATTTTCAGCGCTCATAGCAGGCTGGCTCACAATGACCCCCGCTCACAAGGCTGCGGGCGCCCCAGTTCTGACCAACATGTCGGTTTCGCTCCTCATGCTGGCAACAGCGTGGCTCGCCTGCGCCGGAATGGGCCTGCGGGCAGCCCGCAACCGGCGCTTCGCATCGCACGGTGAGTGGATGATCCGAAGCTATGTACTCGTCTGGTCATTTGTCTTTTGCCGGATTGCATCGCGGATTCCGGCAATCGGCGAACTGGGGAACGGCCAAGCCTTTATCTGGCTTTCGTGGGTCGGACCGCTACTTGTCTGCGAATTCCTGTTGCAATGGCCGAGTGGTGCGAGAAAGCCTGTGCTCAAGGCAAACGCGGCTGACCAGTAGAACCCTGACATGTCAGCGACTTAATTGACCCTCACAACCGCCCGCTTTTCCAGACCACCCGGCCGATCACCTCGACCTCGCCGGGCGTGAGATCAAGCGCAGTATAGGCCGGGTTGTCGCTGACCAGCGCGATCACCCCAGGGCGGCCGGTATCGAGCCGTTTGACCAGCAGCGCCTCGCCCACCCGGACCACATGAATTCCGTCACGCAGACCGCGCGGGGTGCGGTCGACCAGAATTTCGTCACCGTCGCGCAGCGTGGCTTCCATCGAATCGCCTTCGACCCGGATGGCCGAAAGTTGCGCCGGATCGAGCCCCTGTTCGCGCAACCACCGCGCGCCGAACCGGAACGCGCCGATCGGCAGCTCCTCGGCCGCCAAAAGCCCCGGCCCAGCCGAAGCGCCCAGCGCCAATCGCGGCACATCGATCCATTCGCGTTTGGCCGTTTTCGCGGGCGATGCCGAGGAATTATCCTCTGGCGCGCCCAGTTCTGCTTCATCGATCCCGAAGAACTGCGCCAGTGTGCGGCGATCGTTCTCTTCCAGCTTACGCGGACTGCCTTTACGAATAAATTGCTGTAAATACGTCGAATTACGCCCAATCAGCTCAGACAAGCCAGACAAGCTCGCGCCGTGCTTACTCGCCAGCAACAACAGTTTCGAACGCGGATCACTGGTAACCATGAAAATGACATACACGATGTATTTTTCCTAGACAAGTAGGATTTGGCAGGAAAGAACAGGATTATTCCTACGGCGATTCGCCCGGGAACTGCACCGAGCAAAAAAGGGGGGGGACCACCAATGCTGATTACCCGGATCGAACGCTTCTTGCGCGAAACCGGAATGCCCTGGACCAAG
>JANYGC010000028.1 GCA_025359425.1 Sphingomonadaceae bacterium | reverse complement strand
CGAACCGCTACTGGGCCGATTATCAGCTGAAAATATCTGCACTCATGAAGGAGATAGGATAATGCTATTGCCCAACCAAAATGTCGCCAAAGTCATCTTTCGCGAAATCAGCAAAGGTCCCCGCAACGACGAGGCGATCTACAACCGTCATGCGGTCACCCCAGTCAAGCCGAACGATCCCGCCAACGACATTGTGAAGCGGCACGCCAAGAAATCGATTCCAACCGATAGTGGCCAATGGCCGGGCCAGAAAAATACGCAACTGTCGGTCGAAATCGGCGCCGGCAGCAACCTCTACCTGATCGGGCTCGATCAGGACACGCGCGCTGCCTTTGGTCCCGGACCAAACCCGATTATGGTGCTACCGCATGGCTTTGGCCGTGAACTGTTAACCGACATCGGGCTAGTCTATCTGGATTCATCCGGCGAGACGGCATTCATGCCGGCCAAGGACATTCCGCTCACTTTCGACCAAGTGCCGCTGGGCGCGATGTTGTCGTTTACCTGCGATCGGGCAAAGTTGTTGAAACTTTGGAATTCGGTGATGCCCGAGGGCCATGATGGCCCGCCGATCAATATCCCGATCTACCTGAACCTCTATGATACGCAGACCAAGGCACCGGTCTGGACCTTCCAGGGTGCAGGCCGGCGGGTTCCCGAGCACAGCGATGCCAACAAGCATGTGGAAACCCACGGCGGCATTCACCCCAGCGACGATCCGCACGGGGACGACCATCTCCATCCGAAAACCCACGGCGGCATCCACCCTGGCACGCCGTCCCAGTTGCTTTATTGAGCCATGCCGCAGTTTCGGCACAGCGACATGCACTCTTGACTCTGACCAGCTCCACCCTCCCCCAACTCACCGCCCTCGCTCGTGCGGGTGCGGTGGGGCGGGCTTGGGCGTTGTTTGTCGGTGCCGGGTATGACCAGCGCGGCGGCGATCCCGCCGCGCTGGCGGTCAAGGGGCGGTTGCTCAAGGGGCGGGGGCGGCTAGCGGCCGGGGCGGAGGCGCGCGCGCACTATGCCGCTGCCGCCGAGGCTTATGCCGCCGCTGATACACTGCAACCTGCGCCATATCTGGCGATCAACGCGGCGAGCTTGCGGTTGCTGGCGGGTGACGTGGAGGCGGCCAAAGCTCGGGCAGGCGATGTGCTTCGCCAGCTCGATGATCCCGTCCTGGCACTCGACACCCCATACTTCCTCGCCGCGACCCGCGCCGAGGCGTTGCTGCTGCTGGGTGACCGGGCGGGCGCCGAAACTGCCATGATCGGGGCCGCGCGGGCCGATCCCGACGGCTGGGCCGACCGCGCCGCGACGGTCGCGCAATTGCGTGAGATCGCTGCGGCACAAAACAGCGACGCCGCGTGGATCGAGCGCTTCGCCCCGCCCGCCAGCCTGCACTTTGCCGGGCATATGGGCCTGGCCAGCGGCGGCGCGAGCGAGGCGCAGCTCAGCGCCATGCTGGCCGATCATTTCGCGGCGCATCCCGCCGGCTTCGCCTGGGGCGCGCTGGCTGCCGGGGCCGATATCGTCATCGCCGAGGTGCTGCTCGCCGCCGGAGCCAATCTCCACGCGGTGCTGCCCTGCCCGCCCGATCAGTTCGAAGCCCAGTCGGTTGCGCCCGCCGGAGCCGACTGGAGCCGGCGGTATCGCGCGCTGCTGGAAGCTGCGACCACGCTGCGGATCGCGGCAGACAGCGCGGCCTCGGTCCACGATCCATTGGCCACCGCGCACGCCGGCGACCTCGCGATCGGCGGCGCGCTGAGCAATGCCGCAGGGCTGGCGAGCAGCGCGGCACAACTGATCGTGTTCGACGAGACCGACGGCGGGGCCAACACCGCGCGGCAGGCCGAGCGCTGGCGCAGCGCCAACGGGCTCCAGCACCGCTTGACCATCCCCCGCGACACCACGGTCGAGGCGCTGTTCCCGCCCGAAGCGCCCGATCCGGCGCGGGTGCTGGCGGTGCATCTGGCAGTACTGCTTGAGCGGACCGCTGCAGATCGCGGCGCGGCCTCGGCGCAGCTCACCGCGCTGACCCGGCCCGCTGCTGAAGTGCTCGCGCTCTTGCCGCGCGGCAGCGTCCGCGCCTCGGCGACCGGGTGGGAAGCCGTGACCCAAGACCTCGCGCAAGCCTTGGCGATCATCGACCGGCTCAATGCGCTGGGCAGTGTTGCGGTCGGCGCGCACCTCGCGATCGGGCCGGTGCTGACCGATCCGGCGAGCGGGACCCTGGTGCCCTATGGCCCGGCTCCGGCGCTCGCCGCCAAGCTCGCTTCGCTGGCCCCCGCCGGGACGACACTGGCCAGCGATGCGCTGGCGGTCACGCTGTGCGCGCGCGGGACAAGCGCCTGCCGGGCCGAACTGTACTATCCGGCCGAAGACGATCTGGGCGGCGCGGTCCACCTGCTGACGTCAGGCTAGAACGACGTGGATTAAGCCTGAACCCAAAAGAACCGTTTACCCTGAGCCTATCGAAGGGCTGCACTTTCTTCGTGCCGCACATCCGGCCCCAAGAACAAGGACAGCCCTTCGACAAGCTCAGGGTGGACGGGTTTGTTAGTGATCCCGATTTATCCCACGATGCCCTAATACACCAGCTCTTCCAGCCGGTGCGGCGCGATCACGGCCAGACCGCCATCGACCCGCGCCACCAGCCCGCGTTTTTCCAGGCCCGAGACGGTGCGTGACACGGTTTCGCGGGTCGATTGCACGATCACCGCCAGTTCGGACCACACCGGCAGCGGCCGGATGATCCCGTCCGCCGAAGTGCGTGACTGGCGCAGCAGTTCCGCCGCGATCCGCCCGGTGGCTGAAAGCAGCGCGGTTTCGAGCATACGCTGGCGCATCGCCGCGATCCGCGCCGACAAGTGCCGCGCCATGGCCAGCGCGACCAGCGGATAGCTTTCCATCAGCCGGACCAGCGCGGCGGAAGCAAAGTGCGTCGCCGCGCCGTCGGACAAAGCCTCGACCCGGGTGTCTTGCGCGCCGCCCGAGCCGACGATCTCACCGAAGAATTCGCCCGGTGCGAGCGCGTGGAGCACCAGCACCGCACCGTCGCGGCCATAGGCGAGTTCCGCCGCGCGGCCCAAGGTCAGCAGGCTGGCGGCACCGTCATCTTCACCGCGCGGCCACAGCACTGCGCCGCGCGGATGATCCGCTTCGCGGCCCAGCGCGGCGATCGTTGTCGCCAGAGCAGCGCCGCAGCCGAACGCCTGCTGGAGCACGGCGTGACCGGTGGGCACCGCGTTCACCGCCCTAGTCCATCATCGCCAGCAGGTCCTTGACCGAAGTCGAGGCGAAACCGACCGCGCTGTCCGAGATGCCGTAAGGGATCAGCAGCGCATCGCCGACCTTGAGCGCGCCGCAGGTGTAGATCACGTTGGGGACATAACCCGAGCGGTCGGCATCCTCGGCGGTGAGCAGCGGTTCGCGGCTGCGCGCAAGCACCTTGCTCGGATCCTTGAGATCGAGCAGTGCGCAGCCCAGCGCATATTTGCGCATCGCGCCGACCCCGTGGGTGAGCACCAGCCACCCTGCCTCGGTCTTGATCGGGCTGCCGCAATTGCCGATCTGGATGAATTCCCACGGGAACCGCGGTCCCATCAGGAACACGCCTTCATCGTCCCAGGTATCGAGGCTGTCCGAGCGCAGCAGGAACAGGTTCTTGCCGTCCTGCCGCCCGATCATCATGTAGCGCCCGTCGACTTTCTCGGGGAACAGCGCCATGCCCTTGTTCCGGCCCGCCGCGCCGTTGATCGGCTCGAGCTGGAAGCGGCGGAAATCCCGGGTGCGCAGCAGTTCGGAACGGATCGAGCTGCCCGAATAGGCGGTATAGGTGCCGATCCATTCGGGGCTGCCGTCGGCGTGCTCGTACTGCACCAGCCGGAGGTCCTCGAGCCCGCCGCGCTGCTGTTCGGTGATCGGGAAGATGACGGTGTTGGAGAGGTTGCTCTCGGCGTGGCGATGCACCGTCACCGCCTCGTCGACATCGGTCAGGCTGGCATCGTCGATCAGCGCGGCGGTGGCGAAATGATCCTGCGGCCAGAGCTGGAAGGTGCCGTCAGCGTGCGCGATGCCTTCACGGAAGGCGATCGACGAGATGTGCCCCTCGCCCACCGCGCGCAGCGACATGACGAAGCGTTTGGAGCCCTTGGCCATCCCGCTCTGATCGGGGTGCGGGACGATCGAGGGGTTCATCAGCGCCGCCGCGGCATAGGTATATTCGTGGCAGAAATAGGCCCCGATCAGCTGCTTGCGCGCCGCCGAGAACCCCGCGTCGTGGAGCGAGAGGTTGTCCTCGACCTCGTTGTAGCGCTCGGTGAACAGCAGTTCGGTCTGCCAGTGGCGCTGGGCGAAATCCTTGATCACCCGCTCGTATTCCGCCTCGACCTCCGCCTCGCTCAGCGCGGCCACGTCGGCGACCAGCGCCAGCGCACGGTCCGACGGGGCGGTGACCGACTGCCAGCCAAGGTGAAAGGGACGGAGAACTACGCGCGAAGGATCGGCATGCAAGCGCAGCTCATGGATGCGCAGCTGCGCCGCCAGATGGTCCTTCATGTCCAGCAAACTCAATCCCCTGTCCGCGAATCTTTGGCCGCGCTGCACCCAATTTGCACATCGTGACGTGCGCCAGCTGCAATGCAAGGATGGATTCGGCCCCGCAATTCGCATTTGCACCGCGCGGGGTTACCCCGTCGCGGCAACGACCGGTAGCTATATCTGCGAGAATGGCCCCGCGATCGTTGGCGCCGAAGAACCACGCATAGGCCGCCTCGGCATGGGCGATCCAGCGGTCGTCGGGATCGACCGCATGGGCCGCCGCGCAAGCCTCGATCGCGGCCTGGGCTTCCAAGGGCTGCTGATCGAACGGGCGCTGATCGTGGCTGAGCCCGAAGCTTTCCGAGCCGACCGGGCGGAACAGTCCGGCGGCCGAAGTCTGCCGCTGGGCGATCCACGCCAGCGTCGCCAGGCCTTCTTCGAGCCAGTCGGCGCGGCCGAGCAGATGCCCGGCCTCGATCAGGGCCTGGGCGAGGCGCGGATTATCATACCCGAGCACCGCTTCGAACCACGCCCAGTCGGGGCGGCGCGAGCTGGCGAGCAGGCGGTGCAGCAGATCGCCGCCGCGCTGGAGCAAGACCTCGGCCCCGGCATGACCGCCGGTGTGACGCTGTACGAGGGCCGCGCCCAGCATCCCGAACCCCAGCGCGCGCGGGCTGTCGGTGATGGCGAGCGTGTGCAAGGTCTTGTCGAACCATTCGAGCGCCCATTCCTGCAGCTCGGGATACGGAGAATGCGCGGCAGTATCGCCCAGCGCCCACAAGGCGCGGCCGTTGGAATCGTCCGAACCCTTGCTTTCCAGCCAGGTCCGCTCGAACGACATGAAGTTGCGGAAATGCCCGTCGTCCTGGTTCCACGCGTGCTGGACGAAGCTGGCAAAGGTGCTGCTCCAGCCCAGCCGCTCGGCCTGGCTGATCCCCGCCACATGGTTGATCAGCATCAGCGCGCGGGCGTTATCGTCAAGGCAATAGCCGTGGCGGCGGTCGGGCACGATCCCGATTCCGTGCTGCATCATGCCGGTCCCGTCGCACATGGCGAGGAACCCGCTCAGCCCCGGGGTCGCGGTCAGCGGCATGGCGGCCAGCGGACGCACCACCGCGCGGCGCAGCAGCGCTGCGGTCGCGGCGGCAAATTGCGGCCAGATCGTCTTGCGCCCGGCAGCATAAGCGCGCGCCTTGGTGGCATCAAGCCGGCTGCGGTCGGCCAGCAGACCGATCACCGCAGCGGCGATTCCCGCGCTCGAATCCGGCGCAACCAGCACGCCCACACCGCCGGCCAGCAGTTCGCGGGCATGGACGTACGGCGTCGAAACCACCGCCTTGCCCAAGGCCACCGCATAGCTCAGCGTGCCCGACGTGGCCTGCTGGAGGTTGCCATATGGGGTGAGATAGATATCGCAGGCTTCCAGCTGGTCGAGCAGCTCGGGAGTGTCGAGAAAGCGGTTTTCCCAGACGATATGCCCCGCCACGCCCAGCTCTTCGGCCAGCGCCATCAGCCCTTCGCGGTAGCTCTCGCCGTGGCTCGCGACCAGGTTGGGATGCGTCGCGCCGACGATCCGGTACACCGTGTCGGGATAGCGCGCGACCACCGCGGGCAACGCCGCGATGACCTGCTCAAGCCCCTTGCCCGGGCCGAGCAGCCCGAACGTCATCAGCACGTTCTGGGTCGCGGCAATGCCGAGCCGGGCCTTGAATTCCGCCTCGCGCCCGAACGGCCGGTCCGGCGCGCCGTGCGCGATCACCTCGATCAGCTCGGGCGACGCCGAGTATCGCTCGATCAGCAGCTCGCGCCCATGCGCGGACATCACCATCACGCGGCTCGCCCGGGTCAGCAGGTGCTCGACAATCCGGCGCTGGTTGCCCGACGGCTGGCTCAGCACGGTGTGGAAGGTCACCACCAGCGGCGCGGCCAGCGCATCGACCAGGTCGAGCACCAGCTCGCCGTCATGCCCGCCGAAGATCCCGAATTCATGCTGGAGCCAGACCGCGCCGGCCCCGCTCTCATTGATCGCCCGCGCCGCGCCCAGATAGCTCTCGCGGCTCGCCTGATCGACCGGCACGATGCCGCCCCCGGCCATCCCCGCATAATCGCCCGCGCGTTCGGCGCGGTCGAGCGCATAGACCGTCGTTTCGATATCACGCTCGAACGCGGCCAGCTTTTCGGTCACGTCGGCGGTGAAGGTGGCAATTCCGCATTTGCGCGGCAGGTAAGTCCCGATCATCGCCAGGCGCAACGGCGCGGCAGCCGGTGCAGCACCGGGCGCAGCCTTCGCCTTCCCCGCGAACAAGGGTATCACCGACGCCGAAGCCGCATCCTTGGTGAGCCCGGCGACTGGATCGATCGTAAGATTGCAGTCCTGGTACATCGGTAACCCCGAAAAACGCGTGCTACCTCTCCAATGCAGAGAGTGACACATCGTTCCGCAGTTGCACAATTGAATCGATGAACCGGGCGGTTACTGAGCCAGGACTGACGATTTCTCGTGCTGCGGTGCAGCATTCTGGGCTGAGAGAGGCGGCGGAAGGGGTGCGACTCGGCGGCAATCCTCCCTCCCCGCCGGGGCGGGGTCGGGAGACTCGAAGAGGGCGCACAGCGCCAGCGGGATCATAATCGTGCATGGTGGAGGGGCACAGCCCAGTGGTCCCACCCCCACGAAGAAACTCTCCCCCCGGGGGAGGTAGCTCGCGCAGCGAGACGGAAGGGGGCTTAACAAGAAAAGCCTCGCGAGCGGCTGCGCGCGATCGCGCGTTTCGTGCGCTCCCTCCGACCATTGTTCTGGATGGATGATGCCTGACCAAAAATGTTGCCGTTGAGTTCGTTAGCGACCCGGTGGAAAACGATCCAAATGCGCGCGAAAGTACACTTGCATTCGTTCTTGCACTGTTCCAACACTGGGACATTGGCTGACAATCTGTCCGATTTTGTCCCAGGGAGTGCAGGCATGCTGGAGCGGAATACTGAATTTGCGATATTGCGGGAACGGGCCGGCTTGTCGATTGATGAGACAGCGCAACTTTTGCACGTGAGTGATCGCTCAGTCCGACGCTATGAAATTTTGGGGTCTGGCGGTTCCGAAGCCCCAGCATTGGCAATCGATTTCATGCGACGGATGGCAAATGCTCAGATTGAGCCTGCCAACTCTTCACCTGGCAGTTTCAAATTTATCGACCTATTTGCTGGTATTGGTGGTCTGCGCAGGCCGTTTGAGGAAATCGGCGGGAAGTGCGTATTTACCGCCGAATGGGATCGCTACTCGCGTCAGACCTACGCGGCAAATTTCCATGACAACCCCTTCGAGCACGTATTGGCTGGGGATGTGAGGCCCTTCGCCGAAGAACCTTCGAA
>JANYGC010000034.1 GCA_025359425.1 Sphingomonadaceae bacterium | reverse complement strand
CCATTCCAACCCGGGCCATCGAGATAGTTCGACACCCGGCTTCAATGGATGACGAGCACTCCGAAGATGCTTTCTGGCAGTGGGTGAAAAAGCATGTCGGGTAAGTGACCGCTGTTAAGCGGCTCGATACTCGGAACCAATGACCGCAATCGGGTCGAAAGGAGGTCTAACCTATCACCTTCCCCGGGTTCAAAATCCCCTTGGGATCGAGCGCCATCTTCAAAGTCCGCATCAGCGCAATCTCTGCCGCCGACCGCGTGATCGCCAGCCACTCGCGCTTTTCCAGTCCGATGCCGTGTTCGGCCGAAACCGAGCCGTTGTACGGCACCAGCGCCCGGTAAACGATCTCCTCCGCGCGGTGCCTGGCCGCCGCATCGTAGGGGCGCGGGCCGATGATCAGGTGGAGGTTGCCGTCGCCGATGTGGCCGAACCTACACGCCGGAAGTGCAAAGTCGCACGGCTAATCTCTGATCCCGAAAAGCGGGAGTAAAGCCGCACCAGCGCGCCACATCCACCCGACCACAGAACCGGATGGATGTGACGGCCAGTGCAACCTGCCAACCGAAAATCAGCCGGTCACACGAACGTCGAGATTGAGGGCAACGCGATGGTTGTCGCCCTTCCCAGCAGCCCATGACGCTGCTCGTTCGCGGCGCAGCTTTGCCTGCTGTTGGTGCAGCTCACTTTCATCCGCCGTGAAGTAAATGTTGGCCTGAACCAGTTGGTTACTGGCCAACTCGCCCGGAATCGGATGGAGCGATGTGATTTGGGATATCGCCCGTATCGCCTCACGATCAAGAGCTAGGCTGCCGGAACGCCGGGTCACGACGACATTGTCCGCCCGGCCGCCATCCGAGCAGTTGAAGCGAACCGAAACTACTCCAGTCGCATGCTGCTCCCGCCCCAAAAATCGTGGATATTTTAGTGAACGGTCCAGGTCCCGCGAAACTGCCGCTGCCCACTGGGTAACGGCGTCGCGAGGGCTGGTAACCACAATGGTCTGCCCTTGCGCCAGCAATGCGCCGGACATGACCGAGGAGACGGCCAAGGCCGCCAACAAAGCGTATTTCATAAAAGTCATCCTTTTTTCCGATGGACAATCGGCCGCGCGGCCCAAGGGCGTTCTCTCCGGAATCTCCGTGATTACGTCTCAGTGGTCGAAGGAGGATGGCGTGCGTTCTGTGGACCACGCGCTTTCCCAGCACGCGTCATGGAACAATTTTTTTCCCGAGTCAACTCGACAGCAAGAGTTGCGAAAGGCTACTTTTTCTAGGCTTTGTCAGATGTAAAGCCACGTAACAGATCGGGTCCTGTCGTTGCCTTTTCCCGTCCTATCCCGACTCGCCGACCACCTTTCGCTGTCGACGCAGGAATTATCCCAGAACCTTCCCCGGGTTCAAAATCCCCTGCGGATCGAGCGCCGTCTTCAGCGTCCGCATCAACGCCAGCTCTTCGGGCGAGCGCGTCAGGTGCAACCACTCGCGCTTCTCCAACCCAATCCCATGCTCGGCCGAGACCGAGCCATTATACGGCACCAGCGCCCGATAAACGATCTCCTCCGCGCGGTGCCTGGCCGCTGCATCATACGGGCGCGGGCCGATGATCAGGTGGAGGTTGCCGTCGCCGATGTGGCCGAACACCACCAGCTTGGCCGCATCGCCCCATTCGCTGCGAACCGTGCGAGTGACTTGCGCAACGTAGTCCTCCATCGCCACGATCGGCAGGCTGACGTCGAAGGTCACGCTCGGCGCGGCGTAGGCGAACAGGCCTTCGATATCGTCGCGCACCCGCCACATCGCGTCGGCCTGCGCGCCGCTGCCGGCGATGGCGGCGTCGGCGATTCTGCCCGCTTCGAGCGCCTGCCCGAGCACCGCCTCGAACCGAGCGGCGTCATTATCGGGATCGGTGCCGCTCGCCTCGAGCAGCACGTAGTGCGAATGCCCGCCCGGAAGCGGCGGAGTGTGGCGGCCTGACTCCACCGCGAGCGGCAGGTAGAAATTGTCCCACATCACCTCGAACGCAGTCAGGCCTGAGCCCAGCTTCTGCCCCAGTTCGACGAACAACGCTTGCACCGCCGCGAAGCTATCAAGCGCCAGCAAGGCAGTCTGGACCGAAAGCGGCGCGGGGTGCAGCCGCAGCACCGCGCGGGTGACGATCCCCAGCGTCCCCTCGCTGCCGATAAACAGCTGTTTGAGATCATAGGCGGCGTTGTTCTTGAGCAGCACGTTCATGCTCGAAATGATCGTGCCATCGGCCAACACCGCCTCGAGCCCCAGCACCGAATCGCGCATCATCCCGAACCGCACCACCGAATTGCCCCCGGCATTGGTCGCGATCCCGCCGCCGATGGTGGCCGACCCGCGCGCGCCCCAGTCGAGCGCGAACTTGAGGCCCTGCGCGGCGGCCGCCTCCTGCACCGCCTGCACCACCGCCCCGGCCTCGACGATAATCGTCCGGCCGACCGGGTCGATGGGGCCGATGGCGCGCATCCGTTCGAGCGAGAGCTGGATCTGATCGGGGGTGCAATCGGTGCCGTGGACCAGCCCCGTGAGCCCGCCCGCCGGGACCACGCTTTGACCCGCAGCGTGGCACAGCGCCATGATCTGGCTGAGTTCCTGGGTTGAGGCCGGGCGGACGATGGCTTTGGCCTGGCAGGTGCTCAGCCCGAGCCAGTCGCCCGCGCGGGCTGCAACGTCCGCTCCCGTCAACAAACCTTGCGGCCCGGTGATAGCGGCGATCTGGGTGAGCAGGTCGGTCATGGGGGCGAGGTTACCTTGATCCCCATGCCCACACAATAGCCCCTCCCCATCGGGGAGGGGTTGGGGTGGGGGTTCAACGCGAGCGCAGACGCGCGGCTTCGCCTCGCTCCCC
>JANYGC010000127.1 GCA_025359425.1 Sphingomonadaceae bacterium | reverse complement strand
GCCAGATCGGCTCAAGGAGTTCCTTGAGAACGTGCTGGTCAACATCCTCAATAGCTTCGCTGCCGATCTTCGGGATGATGTGGACGTTCATCGGCGACATCCAACGTCCGGCACGTCCATCAGCCTTGAGTTGAGCCTGTCGGCTAGAGAAACAACCTTCGATCGCTTGCGCAACCGTGAAGCGCTTGATCGCCCGTCTTGACTTAGCGCGTTCCTGAATGGGATCAAGGCCGTCACGCAGTGTTCGACGGGCAGTTGCAGCCCGCTCCCTCGCCTCGGCTATCGAAACGTCTGGCCAACGGCCCAGCCCCATCTCACGGCGCTTGCCGGAGACAGCAACGCGGAGAATCCATTTGCCGGCATCCCTGGAACGCTTCACGAGCCACAGCCCCTGGCCATCGGGATGCTTACCCGCACCAAGGTTCTTTGCTCGCAGTTGCCCAATCGCGTTAGTAAGCACCAGTCCACCTTTTTTGGCCGATTTCTAGCCCACCCTTCAGCCCACCTCGGAGTACGAAAAGGCAGGGTATTCCATGTTCTGCTATGTGTATAGTAATTGAATACCAACGTGTTGGAGAGGTTCAGCTATGTTTGCAAATGAGAAAGGCTCGGGTCTCGAAATCGTGCTTCTCGACCGCACCAAACTTTCCTGAGAGTGTTGGAAGCTCAGCGCCGCGATCAGCGCGGCCGGGCCGATGTGTTGCCATCTGCTGGCAAGTCGGGCAGCGCCGCATCGGTCGGAACCACGCCCGCCTCAGCTGCATCGCTTTGCGCGGCGGCGAGGTCATGGTCGATTGCGGCGGTTTTGGCCGCAAGCTGTCGCTGCGCCGACTGGTAGCGCTCGTCGAAGCTCTGCTGCTTGCATGCCGCGAGCAGCGTCAGGGCAAGGAGGGCAGCAATTCGCATCATCAGTAGCGTTTCCGGTAGCGGACGTCGAAGTTGGTGACGCCCGATCCGCCGGCTTCGCTGAGAATCGAGAGCGCCGGGCTGAGGCTTACCTCGATCCGCGTCGCGGTGAAACCGCGCGCATCGGTGATGACTTCGAGATAGACGTTGTTCGAAATGTAGCGCCCTGCGGCAATCGCGGTGCCGCGGCCGCTCGCTTCATCGGGGGTGAGGATGCGCAACCGCGAGATCCCGGTGGCAGCACGCAATTTACCCAGCGGGTTGAGCCCGCCGCCGGTGCCGCGCAAGCTGTTGAGCGAGGCCGCGAGCTGGATCGCCTGGATCGGCGAGAGCTGCCCGACCGAATTGCCGAACAGAATCCGCGACAGCACTTCGTCGGACGGTAGCGACGGGCTTGAGCCGAAGCTGATCTGCGGATTGAGCGCGCGGCCCGAGACGTTGATCGTCACCGCGATATCGTCGATTTGCTCGCTCGCGCTCAAGGCAATCTGCGGATCGCTGAGCATGCCGCCGGTAAAGATCAGGCGGCCTTCCTGCAGCTCGAACTGACGCCCGGCAAAGCCGAGGTTGCCGCGCACCAGGTCGATCGAGCCTGCGACGCGCTTGTCGTAGATCGTGCCGGTCACATGCAGATCGGCGCGCCATTCGCTGTCGAGCCCCATCCCGGTGACATAGAGCTGGTTGGGCGCGGCCAATGCGATATCGAGGCGCAGCCCATCGAGCAGGCTGCCGCGCGGCACGGCGGGCTCATTGCCGGTGATCCGCGGCCGCCCGCGCGGCGGTTTGAAGCGCACGCCGGTCAGTTCGGGCACTTCGGACGCGCCTTGCCGGACCAGCTCGTAGCGCGTTTCCGGGAGCAGCAATTTTCCCGACAGCAGCGCGTTTTCCCCAGCGCTTTTGCGCAGCCGCAGCTGTCCGGTCGCCGCCGAGGACAGCGTATCGCTGCGTGCCAGCCGGGCGTTGGCGAGATCGAAGGTCATGTCCATCGGAAAGCCTTCGGCGGCGGCGAGGCTGAAATAGCCCTGCCCCGAAATCTTGCCTGTTCCCGCCACGGCATTGAACCGTTCGACTTGCAGCCGGTTGCCGGCAAATTTCCCCGCCAACGCCATCCCCGTGAGCCGGGTGCCAAAGGTCTGATTCTCGTAAGTCAGGTTCTCGCCGCGCACGATCCCGGCCAGCTGCGGTTGGCGCAATCGGCCCGAGAAATCCGCGCCGACCGCGATCGGCCCCGACAGGTTCTGGTCGGCTGAGCCGACGAACGACCACAGCGTGTCGGCCGGGCCGTTGTAGCGGATGCCCCCGCCGAGCGGCGCAGCGGTGACGCGGTTGACCCAATTGCCGGCACCTGGGCCAAGCGGGCGAAGCGAGGCGACCAAGCGCCCGATCACCGCGTCGCGCTCGCGGATCACGGCGCGGCCCTCGCCGCCATCGGCGAGCAGCTTGCCGACGAAATTGATATCGACCGGCTGGCTGACCGCCGCTGCGGTGGTGCGCGAGAAGCCGTCGATGGTCAGCCGGGCATCGGCCTGCGGGAATGCGCCGGGGCTGGGTTGATCGAAATCGAGCGAGCCGGTCGCCTTGCCGCCGATCCCGTAGCCGGGCAGGAAGGCGTTGAGCAGCGCCATGTCGAGCCGGTCCATCCGGGTTTCGAGCTTGAGCCCCGCGCCATATTTGCCTGCCAGCCGGAGGCTGCCCTGGCCGAAATCGAAGCGGGTCGGGAGCAATTCATAACCTGCCCTAGACGGGATGATCCGCGCCGGGCTGGCGGTGCGGAAGGCGATCCCGCGGACCCTTCCATCGAGCGCGGCGCGCCACAGGTTCGGCTCGAGCTGGGCGTTGCCGGCCAGCTTAAACGGCACCCCGCTGACCCCCTCGGCGACAAATTTCGCCTGGCCCCGCCCGTCGCGGTAATCGACCTGCGCGCGCGCAGCGGTGAGATTGAGGCCCCGCATCCGGGTCTGCGCCAGCTGCACGTCGGCGACCACCCACGGTTTGGCATAAAGCACGATCCGCGCATCGACGATCGCGCTGCCGATCGACAGCTGCGCCGGGCCGGGCAGCACGGTGTCGTTGGCGCGCAAATTGACCAGCGCCTCCTGATAGCGTCCCGCCACGCCGAGCCGGATTACCCCGACCAGGCCGCGTCCATTGGCATCGAGCTGTCCCGCAAACGGCCCCGCCGGTGTGCGCTGGATGCGGCCGCTAAAGCCGATCCCGGCAAGATCGCCACGGTTGACCTGAAGGGTCAGCGCCCTGCCCTGCAGCAGCGTTACGTCGGCGCTGAGCGGCCCGTAATCGGTCTGCCCGGTAGCATTGAAGCGGTAGCCGCCACCGGTGCTGATGATCTGCGCCCGCACCCCGGCAAGGCCGATCCCGAACCCGGGGTTCTTCGCCAGCAATACCGCGCGCGGCTGCGCCAGCGTGCCGGTCAGCTCGACCGCCAGTGGGCCGTAACGGAGCGAATGCCCGCTCGCGATGATGGCCAGTTTGCCGCCGCTGCCATAACTGCCGCGGCCATCGAAGATCTGGAGTTCGGGCGCCGATACCCTGAGCCGCGAAAAACGGATCACCCCGTCGGGTCCATAGACCAGCCGGCTCGATCCGACCGCGTTGCCGCCGAGCAGATCCCGCACATTGGCGTTGAACAGCTGCTTCGAACGCGCTTTCACAGTGCCGGTCAGGGTGAAGCCAGACCCGCTGCGCTTGAGATCAGCGGTGGTCTGCACCGCAAAGACCCCGACGCTGTCGATCTTGTAATTGTTGATCCGGCCTTCGAACGCTCCCGTATAGAAACCCCGCGCAGTATCGGCGAGCAGGACGGCCTTGGCGTCGATCCGGTCCGACTTGACCTTCATGTTATCCGACAGGATGCGGGTCCCGTCGACCGCCAGATCGCCGCTTAGCCGGACGTTCGTCAAGGTGCCCCCGGCGACACTGTCGAGCCCGCCAATCCGCGCGATCCGGGCTGCGACCGGAATGACGATCTGGTCCGGATCGACCCGCGCCTTTCCGCTGGCGTCGATCCCTTCAAGCACCACGTCGTTCGTCGCCAGTGCCCCTGCGGTCAGATGGTACTGCACGACGGGCCGAGCAAACGCGCCGTTCATTTCGAGCTGCGCACGCAGGGCCCGGCCCGCGAGGTTGGTGGCCAGCGCACCTGGGCGAAGCAGAAGAATCTCGAGCTTGAACGCGTCGAAGGTGTTGTCCGACAAATCGATCACGCCGCCGGGCGTCAACGACAGCGCGTCAGAGCGGAGCGTGCCGGTAATTGTTGCGCGCCGGTTGTCGAGCTTGGCGGCAAGATCGAGCTGGGTGGTGGCATCGAGCAGCACCGCGGGCACGCCGCCGAGCAAACGCCCCAGCTCAGCCGGGCCCCTGATGGCGAAAGTACCATCGCGCGCCGACAAGGCGAGATTCGCCATCGTTCTCCCGCCAACATCAGCGCCAAAAGTGCCGTCCCACTTGGCCCAGTCGCCTGAACCATCCACTTCCAGCGCGAGCGACTGGTCGATCCGCGCCAGCGCCGCGAGCACCCCGCCCTGCGGTGCGTCCACCGCCAGCTTGAGGCGCAGCCGGCCGGCCTCGGGCACCGCATCGAGCACCAGATCGAGCCGATCGCCGCCCCCACTTCCAGCAACTCCGCCGGGGGCTGCGATGGTCTCGGCGAGCGCGGTCACTTGCGCGCGGCGGTCGGCGATTTTGGCCTTGCCGGTTAACCTAAGTTCACGCCGTTCGCCTGAGACTGCGGGCAGCGCAATCAGGCGGTCGATCCTGACCGCGCCGACATCGATGTCGAGATCGGGGAGCAGCGGGCCGGCGGTGGTGCTGACTTTGAATTGCGGAACCCGTTCGAGCGTGACGGTTCCCGCACTAAGCGAGCGGACGTTGATGTGGTTGCCGAGATAGGCCAGCGGCCGCCAGTCGATCTCGACCACCGGCGCCCCGGCAAACCGTCCTTTGGTGTCGTAAGCGATCACGTCGATCAGCCGGGTCTTGCCAAACAGCGAACCCTCGATCCGCCCGACCCCGATCCTCAGGCCGTTGGCGAAGGTCATTCCCGAGATCTGGCGCGCCGCGAACCGGTGTCCGGCGTCGGTCTGCACAAAGGCGAAAAGTGCCGTCAACAACAGGACTACCGCCAGCAGCACTCCGCCGACCCAGCGCAACAGGCGCTTGGGCGAAGCGGCCGCGCTCGCAGCTGACGGGGCTTCGGCATCGTCCATCAGAATGCCTGCCCGATCGAGACGTAGATGTTGAACCGGCTCTCACCCACCCGGCGCTTCAGCGGGGTGGCGACGTCGATCCGGACCGGCCCGAAATTGGTATAGATTCGCCCGCCGAGACCCACGCCGAGCCTGAGGTCGTCGAGCGCCGGGAAGGCGGCGGTGTAGGCTTGTCCGGCATCGACCAACCCGACCACGCCGTAATCGCCGAAGCGGTAGCGCACCTCGAATGCGCCTTCGACCACGCTGCGCGCGCCGGTCGGATCGTTGTTGGGATCGCGCGGACCCAGTTGCTGATAGCCGAAGCCGCGCACCGATCCGCCGCCGCCGGCATAAAGCCGCCGCGACGGCGCCAGATCATCGAGGCTGACCCCCTGGATCGTCCCGATCCGGGCGCGCGCGGCAAGGGTGATGTTGCCCCCGAAGCGATAATACGCCGACCCGTCGAGCCGCAACCGGGCGTAGGGCGAGAACCCGCGATTGAGCGATCCTTCGGGCTCGACCAGCGCGATCAGGCGGAAGCCCTTGCCCGGATCGAGCAAGTTGTCGGTGGTATCGAACCCGACTTGCCCGGACAGCCCGGCGATCGCATAGGTGCGCCGTTCGCGCGCGGCGATGGCCGGGGCGTAGACGCTCTCGTTGCTCCCGATCAGTTGCGCGCCATAAGCGTAGGTGAAGCGCTTCTGCCACAGCGGGGTCGAATCGTAACTGACCCGTACCGCCAGCCGCCCGGTATAGGCCGAGAAGGCATCGTAGTTCGAATGGTTCAGCTCGGCCGCGAGTTCGAAGCTGCGATCGCGCTTGCCCGCGTTCGAGCGGCGGAAAGTCACGCCCGCGCCCTGCTCGAGCGTGCCCAGCACGCCGCTGACGATCAGCGCGCCTTCGGGCGGGGAGAAGTTGCGGTGTGTCCAGCTGGCCTCAGCGCGGAAGCCTTCGCCGGTGCTGTAGCCTGCGGTGGCGGCGATGACCCGGGGCGGACCGGCTTCCTGCTTGACCGCCAGATTGACCACCTCGGTGCCATCGGGCCCGGTCAGCCCGGTGCGGCGCGGTTCGATGCCGATGCCCTTGAACAGCCCGGTGGCGATCAGTGCCTGGCGCAAATCATCGACCTTGCGGCTGTCATAAAGCTCGCCGGGCTTGAACCGGGCGAGCACCGCGACATGATCCGCGCCGAACGCCTCGTTGCCCTCGCTGACGATTGCGCCATAGGTCCCGCGCGGACCGACCGTGACCGGCAACGTGTAGTCCGCGCCGCCGGTATCCTGATCAAGCAGCACATCGCGCTGACCCACCTCGCCGAACGGATAGCCGTTTTCGGGCAGCGCGAGCGCGACCTTGGCTTCCTCGACCAGCACCTGCTCGGCGCGGACCGGATCGCCGAGTTTCAAGCCCAGGTTGTCCCGGATCAGCCCGGGCGGCAAGGTCGGCTCGGCCTGCACGGTGATGCTGGAGTAAGCGAAGCGCTTGCCCGGCGTAACCTCGATCACCGCGAGCAGCGGCTGGCCGTCCGCCGCGTCGGAACGGTCGAGCCGGGTTGCGACCACCGCATCGAACCAGCCCTCGCCGGCGAGCAGTTTCCTGACCAGCACCACATCTTCGCCCGCGCGGCTGGCGACCTGCGCGGCGTTGGCGGCGTTGCCCTTGCCGCGGCGCAGCGCCGACAGGTCATCGAAGCGGTCGGCGAGATCGGCCTCGGTCAGCGCGTCGGCTGGGTCGAGCCCGGTCAGCTGGACCTGGTACGCGATCGCCACGTCGCGGGTATCCGCTGGCGCATCGACGAATTTGACCTGCTCGACCTTGAAGTCCTCAAGCGGCGGGAGCGGCTTGGTCAGCTCGGCTTCGCGGATCGGTGCGTCGCCGATCGCCTCGACCGCTTGCTGGTCGGCCAGCGCCGGATCACCGCCGGGCGGCGCTTGGCCCTCCTGCGGCTTGGCCCCGGCCTGTTCGGACGCAATCCGCCGCTCAAAATCGCCAATCGATTCGAGCGGCTTGGCGAGTTCGGGATCATCCGCAGGATCGAGCTTGGGGACCGCCGCGTTGAACTCATCGTCGGGGATGATCGGCTTGACCTCGGGCAGGTTCGCGCCGGGCGGTGGCGGGGGAACTGCATTCGGCCGGAAGGCTGGAGCGAGCGGCGGCGGCGGTGGAAGTGCGACCTGGCGGGCATGGACGGCCGTGGGTGCGGCGATGACTGCGGCAGCCGAAGCCAGACGCAACCAGCGCTTTCGGCTCAAGCAGTCCCGCCACCCCATCATCGCTCGATCAACCCCGTCGCGGCAGGCAATGCCGCCATTTGCTGCATTTGCACAACGCAGCAGTGCGGCCGAAGTTCCTCGAGTCCAAGCATGTGGCGATGAGTGGAGCTGGAATGGGAGGCCGTGCTCAGCGGCCGTGCCGGGCCGCCAGCGCAATTCCGGCAAGGTTCTGGGCCCGGGCAATCCACCGGATCCGCCTGGGCTCAGCCATCGCCACGAGCGCGGCAAAGCGCGCCCGGTGCGTCTGTGATGCCGGGCTGCGGCATTTGGCCACTCCGTTGGCCTGAGAGATTACTGCCCGGGCATCGCCGAGCAGGATGAAGTGCGGTTCGCCCAGGCTCTGCGCTACTTCGAGCGCTTTGATCAGCGCCAGCCATTCGGCATCGGTATTGCTGCCCTCGCCCAGGTCGTCGAACAGGTAACTGACCCCACGCGCCACCACAGCGACTTCGATCCGCCCCGGGTTGGGCCGGCAACCCCCGTCGAAGAAGACCTTAAGCGGGTGCGGGCGCATCGGCTGACAGAAGCGGGCGCGGGGTGCGCTTGCCTTTGGTGCGGCTGGTCAGGTGACACTGCCCGCAGCGATCGCAGCGATAGGGCCGGAGCGGAAAATCAGCCTTGGCGGCGGCCACCAGCGCGTCAAGCTCGCTCGCATAGCGCGCCTTCCTGATGCAGATGCTTTGCCTTGTGCGCATTGTCCCCGCCTTATGGGCGAAAACGTCGGTGGCCGCGAGCAGATTGGGACTGTCATAGCGGTACCAGTAGGCGTCGGTGGTGCTGGCGGTGACCAGGTTCTGCGCGGAATGGATCGACTGGTGGGTGACGCTTGGGTGACAAAGGTGACAGTGTGTCACCCTGAATTTGCGGTTAGTTCATTGAATTATCGAATTATTTGCGCCGGAGGGTGACACTTCGCGATCTGCGGGAAAGGCGCGGAATGCGCAAAGGTCACACGAAAGTCACACCAAAACGTATTCGTGCGGCGGCTGATAAGGTGGGTGGCGGAGTCTCCGTGCGGGGGTGGCTGGGGCCGGAGAGTCTGGCAGATGGAAGCAATGTAGGAAAGGTGGGGACGACTGTGCGGCCAGCGACGAGTTTAGGGGTTATCGCACCTGTCACCGTAATTCCCCGTAATTCCCTCTGCTGTCCCCGGAATTCCTCTGTCCCCGGAATTCCTCCCCGGAATTCCGGAATTCTCCTGCGGAATTCTCCACTGTCCCCGGAATTCTCGGAATTGTGGTCCCCGGAATTGTCTGCCGGAATTGTCTGTCCCTGGAATTGCAAACGTTAGGGAACTTCAGATTCAGGACACCAGGGGAAAGCTGATCAGGCTCTGAATCACAGGATGCAAATGGAACTTTCCGCCGCTTGGCGTGTTAGTTGAGATGAATCGCTGCGCAAAATTCGGGAGCATTGATTCACCCTCATCTCCTCTCATCATCGAGACTGCCGAATGAACGAGTCGCTGGTCTTGACGCATCCAGCGGCAGTTTGGGCACCTTTGGCGCGGCCTTTGGCTTTGGGCCTTGTGGCAGCAACGATTCTGTTGAGCGCCCCTGCCAACGCCGCTCAGCCGCAATGCTCGCCGAGCGAGCGCTGGAATACTGACATGCAGATGTGCGTGCCCAACAGGGAAGCTGGTTCGGGAACCATTGTTGACGAGCCAAAGTCCAATCAAGGCCCGGCAGCGGCTCCAAATGCCATGCCAACTCCGCACGCAACCTCCAGCCCAGCCATGGACATGACCGATCGAGGAAAGGGCGAATCCCCGTTCATGCTGAAGATAAATCAATTTGCGGTCTATTCGCACACAACCGGGCCGCGCGGTGGGTCACGTGTGACCGGCCCTGGCAGCTGGATGCTGATGTACAACCACGACCTGACACCTGGCAATCAACTGCGTGTCAGCATTATGGCGTCGCCCGAGCAATTGACCGTGGGCGACAAGGGCACGCCGCAACTCCTGCAATCCGAAAATATCGACAACATGCATGCCCATGATACGATCATGGCGCTTGAGTTCCGGGACGTTATCTCGATTGGCTCGGGCGGCGACCAGCAACTGACCTTTCTGTTTGCCCCTCGCGGAGCTGCTGCGATTGGCCCTGTCCCGTTCATGCACCGTCAGTCGGCAGAGGGAAATCCCGATGCGCCGCTCGGCCACGGGTTGCAGGATGGGTTCCATGATGCCTCGACTGTGCTGGGCATCGAATATCATTTTGCACACACCACAATCGAGGCGACGGCGTTCAGCGGCGAGGGTGTGAGCTGGCCGCTGCCGCTGCACAGCCCGAATTCCTATGCCTTCCGCCTCACCCAGGACATTAGCGATCAAGTCAAAGTCGGAGCTTCATACGGTGACGTGCTTTCGCCGGACGACGCTGGCGTTGAAAGACACAGTCATTTCACGTCGGCCTGGCTGGCAACTTCGCATCAAATGGGACCTGGGACACTGCGAACTTCGCTTGTCTGGGCAAAGGGGCGAGATGACCACAGCGCGTCGCAAACCAGCTTACTCGGCGAAGGGGTCTATCAACAAGGGCCGAACGCATTCTTCGGCAGGGCCGAAATCTTGCAAATTACGCCCGAGCAACTTGATGTCGTGACGATCGGTGGATCGTCCGATCCCAGGTGGGTGAAGGCACTAACCGTTGGCTACGAGCGGACCCTGTTTCAGCAACATGGCTTCTCGTTGCGGCTCGGCGGCTCATACACCAGGGATTTCATACCTTCGACATTCAAGCCTGAATATGGCTCTGATCCAGGAGGATTTAAGCTATTCCTGCGAATCAAGTTTGCGACAGGCGATGGCCGCGAAATGTGAGTATCTCATGCGCTTGGCAGGAGCCCAGGTATTGCACACCAAGCGCTGACCAAACGCTTTCGCCGAATTCCGGGGACAGGGAATTCCGGGGACAGTATACCTATTTCCCATCGCACTACATCTCCCGTCAGCTTGCGTCCGCGAATTCTAACTCCGGTTGGACGGGGCCACCCAATCCTTCGACAAGCTCAGGATGACCGGATGTCCCCGAAGGAGCGACGGCACGCCAAGCTCGATTTTCCTCGGCACTCGTGCTTAGCTGCGGCACAGACCCAATCAGGCGGCCCCGATGACCCAGATTCCGTTCGAGCGCATCCCCTACCTGATCGTCTATGACGAGGAGAGCGCGTTCAAGGACACTTATGCCGGGCAGATCGGCAAGGTGGTGGTCGAGGCGATGCACCTCAAGCCCGCAGTGCCATCCGGCAGTGTGGTGATCTTCTCGCATCCGATCGGCGGCGGGGCGTGGCTGCCCTTGGTCACCGTGCTGGCCCGAATGGGGGTGCACACGATCTATTGCAACACCCGCTACCGGGGCAACGACACCGCGCTGATCATGGAACGCGCGGTCATGGATTTCGGCGCCTGCATCCGCCACGCCAAGGAAAAGCTTGGCTATGCCAAGGTCTATCTCGGCGGCTGGTCGGGCGGCGGGGCGCAAAGCCTGTTCTATCAAGCCGAGGCGCAGAACCCGCGGGTGACGCACACCCCGGCAGGCGATCCCTATGATTTGACTGCGGCGAAATTCATCCCTGCCGACGGCGTGCTGCTGCTCGCCGCGCACCTCTCGCGCAACCTCACCTTGACCGAGTGGATGGACGCCTCGATCGAAGATGAGTCGCGCCCGTTTGAACGCGACCCAAAGTGGAATCTCTACGCGGCGGATGGCCCCAAGCCGCCCTATTCGGCCGATTTTGTTGCCGAATACCGCCTGCGGCAGATTGCGCGCAACCGCCGGATCACCGCCTGGGTGCAGGACGAACTGGCCGCGCTGAAAGCGCAGGGGCTCGAACAGCATGAGCGCTGCTTCACCGTGCAGGGCACGATGGCCGACCCGCGCTGGCTCGATCCGCTGGTCGATCCCAACGACCGCCCGCCCAATCATTGCATGCTGGGCGATCCATTTGTGGTCAATGATGGACCGGTCGGGCTCGCGCGGTTCACCACCTTGCGTTCGTGGCTGTCGCAGTGGTCGTATGACCTCTCCAATGGCGACGGGCTCAAGTGCGCCGCGCGGATTTCCGGCCCGCTGCTGGTGATCGAAAACAGCGCCGACGATGCCTGCACCCCCAGCCATGCCGCCCGGCTGATGGCGGCGGCGGCCAAGTGCAGCATTGATCATCATGTTATCCAGGGCGCGAACCACTACTATTTCGGCCAGCCGCAGCAGGTCAACGAGGCCGCCACGCTGGTGCGTGACTGGATCGCAGGGCAAGGCTGATACCCGCGATCCCCCAACACTCGTCATTGCGAGGGGCGAAGCCCCGTGGCAATCCAGAGTCGCGCGCGCTGCCCTGGATTGCTTCGCTTCGCTCGCAATGACGAATTTTTGGAATATCCGAATGCAACACGCCGGAAAGACAATCGAGATCGTCGAAGTCGGCCCGCGCGACGGGCTCCAGAACGAGGCCCTGCTCGTCTCCACCACCGACAAGGTCGAGCTGATCCGCCGCTGTATCGCGGCTGGCGCGCGGCGGATCGAAGTCGCGAGCTTCGTCAATCCGCGCAAGGTGCCGCAGATGGCCGATGCCGAGGCGATGATCACAGCGCTGGGGCGGCCCGTAGGCGTCACCCGGATCGGGCTGGTGCTCAACCTGCGCGGGGCCGAGCGGGCGCTGGCGGCGGGGGTGGATCAACTCGGCGCGGTCGCGGTCGCCTCGGACACTTTCGGCGTGCGCAATCAAGGGCAGGATACCTGGCAGTCGGTCGCCGAGGCCAAGGCGATCGTCGCCATGGCGCAGGCCGCCGGGCGCGTCGCGCAAGTGACCATCGCCGCCGCGTTCGGCTGCCCGTTCGAGGGTGAGATCGACCCGGCCCGGGTGACCGAGATGGCGCGGCAACTCGCAGAAGCTGGACCGTGCGAAGTGGCGCTGGCGGATACCATCGGCGTTGCGGTTCCCGTGCAAGTCTCCGCGTTGGTATCCGCTGTGCGCGCAGCAATCGCGCCGCTGCCGGTGCGCGTCCACTTCCACGATACACGCGGTACCGGCGTCGCCAATGCGTGGGCGGCCGCCAAAGCTGGCGCGGTGACGGTCGACGCGTCGCTCGGCGGGCTGGGCGGCTGTCCGTTTGCGCCGGGCGCAGCGGGCAATGTCGCGACCGAGGACGTGGCCTATCTGTTTGCCCGGTCAGGAGTGGAAACCGGGCTCGATCTGGCCAAGCTGATCGAGGCTTCGCACTGGCTCTCCAGTGTGATGGGCAAAGCCATGCCGGCCAGTCTTGCCAAGGCAGTGCCGTTCCCGCCACAGGCGCAGCCATGACGGACATACCGAACTCAGGCGCCCTCGCGGGGATCAAGGTGATCGAGCTGGGCCAGCTGATCGCCGGACCGTTCTGCGGGCAATTGCTCGGCGATATGGGCGCAGATGTGATCAAGGTCGAACCGCCGGGTGCAGGCGATCCGATGCGCACTTGGGGCAACGGGGAGCACAAGCTGTGGTGGCAGGTGATCGCGCGCAACAAGCGCGCGGTCAGCGCCAATCTGCGGGTGCCCGAAGGACAGGAACTGGTCCGCCGCCTGCTTGCCGATGCCGATATCCTGATCGAGAATTTCAAGCCCGGCACGATGGAAAAGTGGGGCCTCGGTCCTACCGACCTCCACGCGCAGCTCCCGCGCCTGATCATCGTGCGGATGTCGGGCTATGGCCAGACCGGGCCCTATTCAGACCGCGCCGGTTATGGCGGGATCGGTGAGGCAATGGGCGGATGGCGCGCGATCGTCGGCGATCCCGATCGGCCCCCAGCACGGATGGGGGTGTCGATCGGCGATACCTTGGCGGCGACCTATGGCTGTCTGGGCGCGCTCGCTGCGCTGCACGCCCGTGAGACCAGCGGCAAGGGCCAAGTGGTCGATTCAGCGCTGTATGAGGCGGTGTTGCAGGTGATGGAATCGGTGGTTCCCGAGTACGCCGCGATGGGGCTGGTGCGGCCGCGCGCGGGCTCGATCCTGCCCGGCATCGCGCCGAGCAACGTCTATCCGGCCAGCGACGGCGAATACATGATCGGCGGCAACGGCGACACGGTGTTCGCGCGGCTGTGCGCGGCGATGAAGCGGCCCGAGCTGGCTTCCGACCCGCGCTACGCCACCCACATCGCGCGCGGTGATCATCAGGGCGAGTTGGACGATTTGATCGCGGCGTGGACCGGCACGATGACCATCGCCGAGCTTGAGGCGCTGATGATCTTACATTCGGTCCCCGCCGGACGGGTCTACACCGGCCGCGAGATGCTCGCCGATCCGCACTTCGCCGCGCGCGCGGCGCTGGCGCAGGTGCCGCACCCCGAGCTGGGCGCAGTGACGATGCAGGCGCCGATGCCCAAACTCTCGGCCAACCCCAGCACCATCCGCCGCGCCGCGCCGCAACGGGTCGGCGAACACAATGTCGAGGTTTACGGCGCGCTGGGGCTGGACGCAGCCGTGCTCGCCGATATGGCGGAACGTGGAATAATCTGAAAGCCGGGACGGGAATACACACGATGGCGCAGCAGTTGATCGGGGCCATCGAGGCCGGAGGAACCAAGTTCGTCGTGGCACTGGCGCGGCCCGACGGGACGATCCTGGCCGAGGCCCGCATTCCCACCGAAACCCCGGTGACCTGCTTTCCGGCCATGGCCGAGTTCTTCCGCGCGGCTGCTGCCAAGCACGGCAAGATTGCCGCCTTCGGGGTCGCGAGTTTTGGCCCGATCGACATCGACCCCGCTTCGCCCGCATACGGCACCTTCACCACCACGCCCAAACCGGGCTGGTCAGGCGCGCGGTTCCAGGACGCACTGGGCGAATTTGGCGCGAAAATCGTGGTCGATACCGACGTCAACGGCGCGGCCTTGGGCGAATGGGAAAGCGGCGCTGGCCGAGGCTGCACCACGCTCGCCTATACCACCATCGGCACCGGCATGGGCGTCGGCGTGCTGCGCGATGGCACTTCGCTGATGGGCTTTTCGCACTACGAGGGCGGACACATCGGCGTGG
This sequence comes from Sphingomonadaceae bacterium, assembly GCA_025359425.1. Lineage (GTDB taxonomy): Bacteria > Pseudomonadota > Alphaproteobacteria > Sphingomonadales > Sphingomonadaceae > Novosphingobium. Next base: position 40,642 of record JANYGC010000127.1, on the reverse strand, counting down.
CGCATGACCGGGCGGCCGACCCTTACGCCGGGTTCTGCCCGTTCCACGGCGACTGTCTTGAAGGGCTGGCAGCCGGCCCGTCGATCAAGGCCCGCTGGGGGCAGAGCCTGTCGGACCTTGGCAGTCCACCCGACCGGATCGCGCTGATCGCCGACTATATCGCCCAGCTCGCGGTCAATCTGGTGCTGCTGCACATGCCTGATCGGATGATATTCGGCGGCGGGGTGATGAAGACCCCCGGGCTGGTCGAGGCGCTGCGCGCCGCGACCGAACGGCGGCTCGCGGGCTATATCAAAGCGCCGCAGCTCGATCCGGGTCTGGTTAAGTACATTGTGACGCCCGGCTTGGGCGACGAGGCCGGAATCACCGGCGCAATTGCACTGGGGCGGCGCGCGCTGGGTTATGCTGCGGCGCAGTTCCTGGCGATGTAGTCGCCGTGGTCGGGCAGCCCTTCAGCCGCGCGCGCCAGTGCCGCCTCCAGCTTGCGCAGATGCTCAGCATGATCGACGCCGCGCAACGGGAGCAGCGGGTCGGTCGCCTCAGGCAAATTACCCTGCCCGACATGCACCGCAAGCCAGCTCGGCGGGCCGAACAAGTCGGCGTCGCGCTGGACCAGGCGGCCATGCCGGCGGAAGTGCTCGATCTTCCAGGTGACCGTTTCAGGCACCTCCATCGCGCTGCAATAACGCCATAGCTCGCTGTCACTGCGGGTGGTCAGCTTGTAATGCAAGATGATGAAATCGCGGATCCGCTCGAACTCCGCGATCGCCAGCCGGTTGTACTCGTCGCGCACCAGCGGATCGAAGTGGCGATCGGGGAACAGCGCGAGCAGCTTGGCGATCCCGGCTTGGATCAGGTGAATCGAGGTCGATTCGAGCGGTTCCATAAACCCGCCCGAGAGTCCGATTGCGATCACGTTGCGGTTCCAGAACAGATTGCGCCGCCCGGTCACGAAAGTCAGCTTGCGCGGATCGGCCAAGGCTTTGCCGTCGAGGTTGGCCATCAAGGTTGCAGCGGCCTCGTCATCCGAAATGAACGAACTGCAGAACACATAACCGTTGCCGGTGCGGTGCTGCAGCGGGATACGCCATTGCCAGCCCGCCGCGCGCGCGGTCGAGCGGGTGTACGGCGTGAAGGCCCCGGCGCGCTCGCACGGCGCGGCATAGGCGCTGTCGCAGGGCAGCCAGTGGCGCCAGTCCTGATAGCCGGTCTCAAGCGCGCCTTCGATCAGCAAGCCGCGGAAACCCGAGCAATCGACGAACAGGTCGCCTTCGATCCGGCGTCCGTCCTGAAGGGTAACGTGGCTGACATGGCCGCTTTCGCCATCGAGCTCGGCATCGCCGATCTTGCCCTCGATCCGCACCACCCCGCGCGCTTCCGCATAGCGGCGTAGGAACTGCGCGTAGAGCCCGGCATCGAAGTGATAGGCGTAGTCGTAAGTCGATAGCACCGAGCGCTGCTCGGTCAGCGGCGGAGCGAACTTGCCGCGGCTGGCGGCGGCCCAGGCCATGCACAGGTCCTGCAATTCGGGCGCTTCACCCCGCGCCTTTGCCGTGAGCCAGTACTGGTGCAAGGGCAACAAATCGAACTGGCGGCCATAGGTGCCGAACGGGTGGAAATAGCGGTTGCCCTGCGAACCCCAGTCGACGAACTCGATCCCCAGCTTGAACGACCCTTGCGTCGCCTTGACGAACTCGTTCTCGTCGATCCCGAGCGTTTCGTTGAAAGTGCGGATCGGCGGAATGGTCGCCTCGCCGACCCCGACGGTGCCGATCTCATCGCTTTCGATCAGGGTGATCGAACAACCGGTGCGGATCGCATTGGCCAGCGCAGCGGCGGTCATCCAGCCTGCGGTGCCGCCACCGACGATCACCACCGACCGGATCGAATGTTCGTTCTGCATCGTTGTGATCCTAGGCCTGAGGTCGCCGGATGTCGAAGGCGATCACCAGCCGCTCACCTTCATCGAACGGCACGGTTGCGTGCCACATCGCGGCGGGGAAGACGGCCAGTTTGCCGGGTTCGGGCGCGATTGTGCGGTACGGCTCCAGCGTCAGACCCAGCTCGGCTGGCGGCCCGCCGAAGGCGATATGCCCGGCGGGCGGCGCTCCCATTTCGGCCGGCCCAGGCAGCGCCACATAGAACGCGGTCGAAAGCCAGCCCATCGCGTGAGTATGCGGCACATTATAGCCCTGCCGCGCCAGCCGAACTGACCAGCTGCCTTCGATCAGCAAGTCTCCGCGCGGCCCACCGAGCAGCGGATGCGCCGGATCGGACGGCGGAAGGCCATCGATATATTCGCGGATCAGCTCGAGCAGCCGCGCCTTGATCCGTTGCAGCACCGGCTCGCGGCGCAGCAGCACCGAGCGGTCCGTCTGGGTGCCGCCGCGCACCGATTGCTCGAGGTAGGGTTCGGCGGCGGTGTGCAGACCGCGCAGCACTTCGGCGAGTTCGCCGAGTTCGCCTGCGCTCCAGCCGCAGTCGAAGGTGCGGATCAATTGCTCGGGCCGGTCGAGCCACTGCGCCCGATCATCGCCCAGCAAGCGCCACGCCAGCGACAGATAGGGCCAGTAGAGCATGGCTGATGGCCCAGCGGTCAGCGGCAAGGCTTCGGCCTCGGCACGAGCCGGTTCGTCTTGGCGCAGCGCATGGCGGATGCGGCACAGGCTGGAGACGTCGCCGCGGATCTGCGCGGTCGCTGCGATCAGATGATCGGCGTCTGGCACGCCGCTTTCCACGGCTACAAACAGCCGCGCGACTTGAATGGCAGGAGTGGAGCCCAGCTGACGCTCGGCCTGGGCGAGCACATCCAAAGCCCCAGCCCAGTCGCGCGCCTGTGCCAGATTGCGGAACCACGCCAGCCACAACACGGCATTGCCAGGTTGCAGGCGGCATGCTGCTGCAAGCGATGATGAAAATTGCGCGCGGTTGCCGCTGGTCCACTCAAGCGTGGCCAGCGCCTTGTGTCCGTCAAGCCAACCGGGTTCGCGCGCCAGTTCGCCGGTCAGCAAGGCGCGAGCCTCTGCGCCGCGCCCTTCCGAAATCAGCGCCAGCGCCTGATTGCGCACCACATCGCGGTTGCCCGGAGCCAGCGCGGCAGCGTGGGCGAACAAGTCAGCGGCGGAATCACCCAGCTCGTAGCGGGTCTGCGCCAGCCCGAAGGCCAGCGCGGGGTCTTGCGGGAACCGCGCGGTGCCATCCGCAAACCTGGCTTCAGCGTCAATCAGCCGCTGTGCCGCGCGCAGCGCAAAGCCTGCACGCCTTGCGGTCATGACCGGATTGGATGGATTGCCCATCGCTACTTCCTGCTTGGCGAGCGCGGCAAAGTCGACTCCCTGCTCACAAAAAAGGGGAGACTGCCTTGCGGCCATCTCCCCTCTCCTGCGACCCTCTTAACGGGGTACTTTTCTTGTCAGAAGCTGTACTTGACCGATGCGGTCCAGGTGCGGCCCAATGCCGGAGCAGTTCCGATCACCACCGGGGTAACCGAGCCATCGGCCAGGTTGCCGCTGCCGCGCAAGTCATAGCGGTTGAACACGTTATAGCCCTGGATGCCGAATTCGAGACTTTCGACCGGCCGGATCGCAATGTTCATCCCCACGACCGCGCCGCCCGGGTACGACCGGCCGGCATCGTCGATGATCGCCGATTGCCCGGTGGTCGAAACCCCGAAGGTCACCATGTCGCCGAAGTCGTAGTTGGCCTGCACAGTGTAGATAAAGTCAGGCATGTATGGCGCGCGGGTGAACGGGGTGGGCGTACCGCCCGCGCCGGTGCCCGAACGGGTGGCCTTGGTGTAGGTGGCGTTGCTGACCAGGCTGAACCCGCCGTTGCGATAGGTGCCATAGAATTCAAGCCCGTAGGACTTGTAGCGCGCATCGATCACGCAGCCGCCCGCGCCGCCGGGGCAACGCGTGGCCGACAGCTCGAAGGTCGACTGTTTGAAGCTGCCCTTCAGCGCGGTCAGTTCGATCGTGTAGCGTCCGCCGGCCAGCTCGCCGCGGTTCTTGAGGCCCAGCTCGTACTGCTTGACGAAGTCCACCGACGGGGTGACGCCATCCGACGAGCAGCCCAGCGTGCCGGCCTTGGCCTGTGCCCCAGTGCACAGCGTTCCGTCGCTGGCGATCTTGCCGCCGAAGGTTTGCCGGTCACCATTGAAGCGCCCGCCGCGCGATGCGCGGACAAACAGACTGGTGTCGGGATTGACCTTGAACAGCGCGCCCGCCGTCCACGAGGTGTAGTTGCGCGAATAATTGAGCACTTCCCGCGCCGAGTTGCTGGTGATCGCCGGGATCATGACGCCATTCGAATTCACCAGGAATTCGCTGCCGCCCTGCGTGCCGCCGCCCGAGGCGTGGACGTTTTCAAAGCGTACCGAGCCATCGAGGTTGAACATGTCGCTGTCGAGCTCCAGCGCGGCGTAAGGCGCCGTGTTGGTGTACGACAGGTCGTAATCGCGCGCGCAGCAGTTGCCCCAATTGTTGTTGTAGCCCGAGATGCCCTCCTGCGTCAGCTTGGCGCCGGTGGTGCTGTAAAGATCGAGCTGCGAGGGGTTGCTGCCGCTGACTTCGCGCAGCGACTTGTCGACATGCCAGTCCATCGCGATCTTCTGGTTCATGTAGAAGAACCCGCCGCGGACGGTAACCTTGCTGGCGGTGCCCAGATCGAATTTGGCGGCCAACGCCAGGTCATTGGCGGTGCTGCCAATGTCGCGGATGTTGGTGCGCACGTTGACGTTGTTGTCGATGTAAGTGCCAGTGAAGGTCTGTCCGGCCGTGGGACCCGACGCATAGCGGATCGAACCGACGGTGGCATACGGCACGCCGTTGAGCGAAACGGTCGAGCCGACGATCCCGGCGGCGCGCGCCGTGTTCTGGAACGGCGAAGAGAAGCTGCCGCTCATCTTGGTCCAGCGCATGTTGTCATCGACGGTGATGTTGTCGCCGAATTCATAGTGCAGCTGGCCGCCCACCGAGGTTGCCTTGGTGCGGATCCCGTCCATCCCGACGCGCTCAAGCTGGCCGGTGCGATTATAGATCAGGAAGTTCTGGTTATAGATCGAGTAGTTCGAGCTGTTGCGGCCATCGAACCCGGGGAACGGCTGGACGTTCGAAATCTTGTTGCCGCTTAGTGTGGCCAATGCCGGGGCACCGGTGTAGTTCGGTTCCTTGGTGTCGGCGACCTTGAACAGCAGGCGGAAGTAGCCCTTGCCGTCAGCGAATTCCTTGGTCACGTTGCCCTTGACCTGGATGCTGTCGGACACGTTGAAGCCGGCATGAAGCGGCCCGCGCCCAGTCTTGAAATAGCCACCGATCGCGAAGCGCAGGGTATCGTTGATCGGCCCGCCATAGCGGAAGTCGACCTTGGTTTCGTTGAAGTTGATCCCGGCGTTGAGACGGACGAAGCCGCCTTCTTTCTGGCCGGTGTTGCTGATGTAGTTGATAACTGCGCCCGGTGCCTGCGAGGCATAAGTCGTGGCACCGCCGCCGCGGACCGATTCAACCCGCTCGACGCTGGCATCGTAGTGCGTCCAGTAATCGTTGTTGCCGAACTGGATATCGCCGAACAGCACGGTGGGCAGACCATCTTCCTGGATCTGGACGAACGGTGAACCGCCGGTGGCGACGGGCAGCCCGCGTACGGCGATGTTCGAGTTGCCGCCCGGACCCGAGGTCCCGGGGACCTGGATCCCGGGAATAAGGCGGAACACTTCGGCTTCGGACGAGGGATGCAGGCCTTCGATCGTGGCGGCATCGACGCTGGTCGAGGAAACCGAGCTGTTGAGTTTGGTCTTGTCCTTGCCCGACGCGGTCACCACGATTTCGTCGAGGCCGGAGGCGCTGTCATCGTCGGCGGCGGGAACGGCTGCGCTCTGCGCAAAGGCTGGCGCGACAAACAGGCCGACGGTGACGATGGCAGCTGCGGATACGCAACTGCGCAGAACGGACTTCTTCATACTCTACCCCCTCCAAAGGATGTGCTTGCTGATCGCAAGTCAGAAGCTACAAATGACACATGCAACAATCGATTGCAAACGTCTTTTGTAAATCGATTGCAAAATAATCCTTCGCGCCGGTTGCCAGCCATGGCATAGTCATTCGAGGTCAGCAAAAAGGCGTTTTAATCCCGCCGGTTGACAGCACGGCCCAAGGCATCACATTGAGCATGGGTTGCGCACGTTCCTTGGGATCCTTGTCCGCCTATGTCCGATACCCCCTCCGCGCCTGCCCGAATTCGCAACATTGCCGAGCTGGCCCGGCTGGCGGGGGTCTCGACCGGCACCGTCTCGCGCGCGCTGGCGGACAAGTCGTTGGTCAACAAGGATACCCGCGAACGGATCCAGGCCTTGGCCCGCGCGCACGGCTTTCGCCCCAACCAGATGGCCCGGCGGCTGCGCATTCAGGAAACCAAGGTCATCGGAGTGGTCGTGCCATTGGGCCACGAACAGCGCCAACACTTGTCCGATCCGTTCTTCATGGCGATTTTGGGCCATCTGGCCGATGCGCTGACCGAAAACGGCTATGACATCATGCTCAGCCGGGTGATCCCCGATGCTGACGACTGGCTCGAACGGATCGTCGATTCGGGCATGCTCGACGGGGTGCTGCTGATCGGACAATCCAACCAGTTCGAAACGATCGAGCGGGTCGCGCAGTGGTACCGCCCGATGGTGGTTTGGGGCAGCCACCGTCCTGGCCAGATCCATTGCACCGTCGGGGTCGACAACCGCAAAGGCGGGCACCTGGCCGGCGAATGCCTGATCCGCGCCGGACGCACGCGGCTCGCCTTCATGGGCGAGGCGGTCGCGCCCGAGCTCAAGGACCGCTACGACGGACTGTGCGATGCCGCCGCCGCCGCTGGCCTGCCCCCGCCGCTCAAGCTCGACACCCATCTCGCCTCGGACGTCATGGCCGAAGACATCGCTGCGCACATCCACCGGATCGGCACCGATGTCGACGGGATCGCCGCAGCTTCGGACCTGATCGCGATGCACGCGGTGCGCGCGCTGGCCGACCGCGGGATCCGGGTGCCGGAAGACATCTCGGTCACCGGGTTCGATGATCTGCCGCTGGCCGAACAGACCATCCCGCGGTTGACCACGATCAGCCAGAGCATCGCGGTCGGCGCGCGCGCCATGGTCAGCGCGCTGTTTGAGCGGATTGCCGGAAATGACGCGGCCTCGGTTGAGATGGCCCCGCAGCTGATCCGCCGCGATACCGCCTGAACGCTTCAGGCTGGCGTTTCGGCAATCCAGTAATCCAGCGCAAATTCTGCGCCGGTCAACCGGTCCTGCACCGACAGGGCAGCGCAACCCTGGTTGGCAAGCAATTCGAGGCTGCCCACATCAAGCCAGACTTCAATTGACCCCGGCCCGTGAAGCTCGAGCTGCTGCACCGTATCGAGATAGGGCAAGGCCGGATCGCGCCGGGTGACCAGCAGCAGGCTGGCGCGCCGCTCGACCTGCAATATGCGGTCTTCCGCGTCTGCGATCCGCAGCTTGAAATCGCGGTCACCAGGCAGCTCGATCCGTGCCGCCGCAAGCACCGTGGCTTGCCCGAGATCGGCCAGAGTCACCCCAGATACCACTGTTTCAGGTACTTCCTGCCGCAACCGAAAGCTTTGTCCGAAGCGCCGCAGCGAGAGCCGCCGCGGCAGGCTCATCGCCCCGCGCCAACCCTGCAGCGGCAAGTGCCCCTGGTAGGCATGGTTACCGAGCCAGCCGATCCACAGCGGGCGACCGGCTTCGTCGCGCGGCTCGTGCCAGGCGATCGCGGCGTAGAAATCGGTGCCGCCGTCAAGCGCCAGCCAGCCTTGCGGATCGGCTCGGAACTGCGTCCCGTCGAATGTGCCGGTGCGATATAGCGCGCCCGAGCCGGGTGCGCCGCGCAGCACATCGACCTTGAACAGCCACCGCGTGGCGGCTTCGCCCTCGACCGGCAATTCGATCAGCAACGGACATTCCCAGATCTCACCCGGCGCATCGCCGCCCGAAATGTCGGACAGCTGTTCCCACGCCTTGAGATCGGACGAAGCATAGATCGCCGCGCTGTTCAGCGCGGACAGCGCCACCACCATGATCCAGCGTGCGCTCGGCTCGTGCCAGAACACGTTGGGGTCACGAAAATCGGCGAGGCCGATGTTCAGCACCGGGTTGCCTGCATATTTATGCCACGAGCGGCCGTGATCGTTGCTCCACGCCAGGCTTTGCGCCTGCCGCTGGGGATCATCGCTCGCGCTGGTGTAGATTGCGACCATCGCCCCGGCCCCGAACCCGGCGCTATTCGCGTGGTCGATTACTGCCGAGCCCGAAAAGATCATGCCCAGCGCGTCGCCGGTCAGCGCGGGAGGAAGTTCCTCCCACTCGTGCAGATCGCGGCTGACCGCGTGACCCCAGCTCATGTTGCCCCAGTGCTCGCCATCGGGGTTGTACTGGTAGAACAAGTGCCATTCGTCATTCCAGTGGACCAGGCCATTGGGATCGCTCAGCCAGTTGGCTGCGGCGGCATAGTGGTAGTGAGGTCGCACCAGAAATCCTGATCAAACAATGGTGACGCGGTCACCGTCAAAAGCGAGGGTGAAGACCGGTGCCGGCGTGCCGCCGAACTGGCTGCGGAGCAGGTCTGGGTGCTGCTCGAAGTTGCGCCCGGCCATGCCCCAGTGGTCGATGAAGCTCCACACCGCGCCTTCGCCGGTGACCCACCAGCTGTAGCATTGGGTCGGCTCGCTGGCCGGGTTGCCCGCGACCAGCCCAGAGCCATTGACCGGGCGGTATGGTCCGGCGAAACGATCCGCGACCATCGCGTAGAGTCCGTTGGGACCGCTCGGCCCGGCCGGTTCGAAGGTCCGCCGCTGGGTCGACCAGAACAGGTAATAGCGCGCATCGCGCACCACAATATGCGGCCGCTCGAGCTCATTGTTGACCCCGACTGCGTCGATCAGCGGATCGCCAAGCTGCCATTGCCCGGCAGCACTGAGCGATACCGACCCGATCACACCGTTATAATCTGTGTCGCTCCACCCGGCGCTGGCGGTGAACAGCAAGTGGCGCAGCCCGGTGGCGGGGTCGCAGAACCAGGCCGGATCACGGAATGCCTTGATCATCCCGGGCCGGCCATCCGCTTCGGCAGCAACAACGTAGCGCCGCCCGTCGGCCTGCACGAGTTCGGTAGGAGCCTGCCACTGACCGGGCCCGTTATCGCTCATGGTCCCCGACGCGGCAAACAGGCGCTGCTCGAAGCTGAGCTCATGATCGTTGCGGCCAGCCGCAGTGAAGAACAGCGTCACGCTGGTCCCGTCATCGTGCAGCACTGCCGACCCGGCCCATTCGCGGGTGCCCGGGCTGTATTCGCGCGGCAAGGCGTCGCCATGATCGCGCCAACCATCGGTTCCGAGCGAGGCCAGCCGGATGCGCGCGGCGTCGTGCCGCTGGCCCGGATCGGGGTAGCACGGCGCGCTCAGGAAGAACCAGTATTCGCGGCCATCAATCCGCGCGGTGCGGCCATCTTCGTGCGCCAGCGGCCAACTGTCCCACAAGTCGAGCCCGGGCAGGATCGGTTCGGCATCGGCCGCCACGACCAAGCCGATTTCCGCGCCGGCAAGCGCTTCCGGTCGCCACAGTGTCGCCCCGAACCGCGGCTGCAGGTCTTCCAGATCACTCACTTATCAACAGCCCCTGTCCGTCCATGAAATATCGCCACGCATTCGGCCTTGAGCGGTGGCAACGGCAGCCCGGCTGCGGCCAGCCACGATCCACTAAAGCGCTGCGGCGCGGCGACCATGGCATCGAACAGCGGCGCACTGGCCGCCGGATAGCCCCGTTCGCCGCCGCCGATGCGGAGCAACTGGAGGTCGACCGCGGCGTGATCGGCAAGAAACGGCAAGGCCAGCGGCTGCGGTCGCCGATCGAGCGCCGGTGCCGTCCGGGTGACGAACAGCATGAACTCCGCAGCGTTACCCGCTGCCTGCCAGACCAGTCCGTGGGCGCCCTCACCCAGCCAGGTCGCGCCGCCGTGAAGCAAGTGCCGCCACTCCTTGTAGAAGCCGATCCAGTCGGTCAGCTCGGTGCGGTCGCGCTCGCTTAATTTGCGCGGATCGAGCTCGACCCCGAAATGCCCCGCCAAAGCCACCCCGGCTCGGAACCCCAGCGCCTGCGTGCGCCCGGTGGCATGGGCCGGGCTCGCGCCGACATGCGCGCCCATCAGTTCGGGCGGCAACCAGGCGAGGAATCCGCGTTGCATGGTCGTCCGGCTCACCGCGTCGATGTTGTCGCTGGTCCAGAAGCGGTGGACGTGACGCGCCAATCCAGCATCCGAGCGCCCGCCGCCGCCGGCGCAGCCTTCGATCTCCACGCCGGGATGCGCCGCGCGCAGTCGCTCAAACAAGGCGTAAGTCCCGGCGACTTGCGCCGCCCCGCCAGCCGGGGCCAGATCCCGGTTGTGATCCCATTTGAGGTAGCCGATCGGCACCTCGTGCAGCAGCGCATCGAGCGCGCCGAACAGGTAATCGCGCACCTCGGGCCGCGCCAGGTCGAGCACCAATTGATGGCGCGCGGTCGGCCGCTCGCGATCCGCTTGAGCCAGCACCCAATCGGGATGCGCGCGGTAAAGATCGCTGGCGGGATTGACCATTTCGGGTTCGACCCACAGCCCGAATTCCATGCCCAGCCCGCGCACCTGGTCGGCCAGCGGCTTGAGCCCGCGCGGGTATTTGACCGGATCGCAGGTCCAGTCGCCCAGCCCGGCGCGATCATCGCTGCGGTCTTTGAACCAGCCATCGTCGAGCACGAAGCGTTCGATCCCGATCGCGGCTGCGGCTGCGGCAAGCTCGCCGATCCGCGCTTCGTCGTGATCGAAGTAGCAGGCCTCCCAGCTGTTGAGATGAACCGGACGCGGGCGCATCTTGCCCTCGGGCCAGGTTACCACCGCGCGCACCGCGGCATGATGCTGCGCGCTCGCGCCATTGCGGCCGTGCACCGACACTGCGAGGATCGCCTGCGGCGCGGTGAAGCTGTCCCCCCCGGCCAGCTCCACCTCGCCCGGCGCAAGCGCGGCGCCCGCGCTCAGCACCCAGGAACCTTCGTCATCGCGCTCGACCGCGATCCGGCTGTCGCCCGACCAGGCCAGCTGGAGCGCGTGGACCAGCCCGGCGTGATGCGCGGCGCCTTGGCCCAGCACCACCACCCCCGGCGGCCCGCCATGCCCTGATATTCCGCGCCGCCCGCCACGCTCCCAGCGCTGCGCGGGCATCGCCTCGGCACATTCCTGCAGTTCGGCATTGTGCCGCCCGCGCCACGATATCAGCCCGCTGCTGCGGGCAGAAAGCGGCAGGAGCGCGCTCGCCAACCAGTCCACGCCGAGCGGGGACGCGCCAGTATTCTCGACCCGCGCATCGAACAGGAACGCGCCGCCCGGGGCCAGCGTGATGCGCTGTTCGAGCAGCACCCCGGCCACATCATCGCGCAGGGTGGTGGTTATCGTAGCTCCGTGTTGCGTTACTTCGGCCAGCCCGAACTGCACTGGGCACGTCTTACCGTCGCGGCGCACGGCCAGCGCTGCAGGCCCGAACCAGCCGAGCCCGGCTGGCGGCGCAGTGCTCAGCGGAACATCGGAATCGAGCGAGAACGACGCAGCAGTGCGGCTATCGGCCGATGAGGCAAGCACCCCGGGATCGACCCGCGCGCCAAGGTGCCGCCACAGCGGCGCACCTGCAGCGCGGCATTCAAGCACGAGGCTGGCCTCGGCGCTATGCAGAGAGGCGAGCATGGCCGGCATCAATCGAGGGCAAGCTGCGGCGCGGTCGCATCGGCCCGGCCTTCGCGGACCCACAGCACCGCCACGGCGGCAAGGATCAGGCAAACCCCGCATACCGTCAACATATTGCGCGGATCGTTGCCGAGCAGGTTCGCATAGGCCCCGAACCCGAGGTTGACGAAACCGAGATTGAGCGTGCTCATCAGCACCGCGAACAGCAGCATCGGGATCACGATCATCATGTTGAAAATCCCCATGTAGACTCCGGTGCGCGCCGGCGGGATCGAATTGGTGAGGATTGCGTAAGGGTTGCCCATGATGCTCCCCCAAGCAAGCCCGACGCCGATCGCGGGCAAAAACAGCAGCGAGACACTGCTGATATGCGGCAACGCCAGCATGCCCAGCCCGCCCGCAGCCAGGCACGCGGCATGGAGCGGCCCCGGCCCGGTGCGGCGCACCAGCGGGACCATCAGGAAGGCCGAAACGAAAGCGATGAAGTTATAGAACGCCGCGACCAGCCCGTTGGTCAGCACCGCGGAGTGGAACGCCGAACTGTTCGCTTCTGATGTGTGATAGACCGAGCGCCCGATCGAATAGACCGCGTAAGTCCAATACCCCGACATCCCAAACCACTGGAACAGGCTCATCAGGCCAAGCTTGCGCATCGCCACCGGCATATCGCCGATGGCGTTCCAGATTTCCGCCAGTGTGGCGGCGGCACCCTTCGGTTGGGCTTCGATGTGGCGGCGCTCGGCGGCAGTCAGAGGCAGTTCGGGGACGCGCAGCACCGACCACAGGATTGTACTGAGCGAGAGCACTGCACCGACCCAGAACACGATCCGCACGGTATAGGGGATGTTGTGGCTATCCACCCAGTCCTGGTTCATGCCCAGCCCAACCAGCAGCGCGGGGGTGGCAAAGGCGAGCATCTGCGCAAAGCCGGTAAAGGCGCTCTGGGTCAGGAAGCCGGCCTGCCGCTGGTCGGGGTTGAGCCGGTCGGAAACGTAGGCGCGGTATGGCTCCATCGTGATGTTGTTGCCCGCGTCGAGCACCCACAGCAAAGAGACCGCCATGACGATCGAGGCGGACAGCGGCATCAGAAACAGTCCAAGGCAACACAGCACTGCACCGACCAGGAAATAGGGCGTGCGCCGCCCCCACTTGCCGCCGGTCTTGTCGCTCATCGCGCCGATGATCGGCTGGATGATCAGCCCGGTCAGCGGCCCAGCCAGCGACAGGATCGGCAACTGCGCTTCGTCCGCGCCGAGATACGAATAAATCGGTCCCATATTGCCTTGCTGCAGCCCGAAACTGAACTGGAGCCCGAGGAACCCCAGATTCATCTCAAGGATGCGCGGCAATGACAGGCGCGGACGCTGGGTTTCCAAGGGACTCTCCCGATGCCGTTTGCGACATTCCGTTACGCCATTGCACACCTGCGCACGAAGAACAACAATCGATTGCAGCAACTAGCCTTTTGCAGAGGGCAAGGCGAGCAGCGCGAAGCTCGCAAGCCAATGCTCGCCCATGTAATCGCCCGCGACGTGCGGCAACGCGGCTGACAAGTGCGTCCCGGCAGCGCGGCGGGCAAGGTTTCTCGCCGAATGATCATCGGGCAAGGCCTGCACCAGTTCGCGCCAGCACCACGCCCGGCTGAGGTTGAGCCCGTCGAGGTGGGCGATCTTGCCGTCGCTGCGGTCGGATACGGTGGCGGGGGTGAACAGCGTCGCGGGCTGGCCAGCGCCGCAATCAGGCAGGAAGGTGCCGAACCAGGCAGGAAAGCCAGCACCCAGCACCCGGCTCATCAGCAGTGCTTCGCACAAGGCGGGCGAGAGGAATTCATCGCCGCCCGGCTCCCACGCCTGACAGCTCCGATCAGCCCCGAACCATTCGCCTGCGCGCGCTTCGATCAACGCGGCCAGCGCAGCATCGTGCACCCGCGCCCAGTCGAGCGTGAGGATCATGGCGAAAGCCGAGTTGAAGTGCGTGCCGGTGCGGATCGGATAGGTCTGGAGCGGCAGGAACGCGCTGAATCGCCGGGCAAACGCGCCGGCAAAGGCATCGGCGTGGTGCGCCCATTCCGCATCGTGCTGCACCATCTCGCCATGCAGCGCGAGCGCCCAGGCCCAGCCGTATGGCCGCTCGAACCCACGCGCCGAGGGCCGGGCGAGGTAAGCGGTCTCGATGGCGAAATTGGTCTGCGTCAACAGCTCCGTTGCGCGCGTCCGCACCGCCGTGGCCTCTGGTAGCGCGGGATAGAGCCGCGCCAGCCGCAGCACCTGCCACCAGCCGTGGACGCAGCTGTGCCAATCGAAGCTGCCGTGGAAGATCGGGTGGAGTGCGCTGGGAGTCTGCGCATCTTCAGAACCGTCGAGCACGTGATCGAGCTTGTGCGGATACTCGCGCCCCAGATGCCCGAGCGTGAGCGTCATGAACCGCGCCGCGATCTCGGCGGTCAGCCCGTTCACCGGAACGCCGCCCAATAAAGCAGCGCGATGTTGAACCCCAGCAGGGGCAGCGCGGTCGGCACCTGCATCTTGACCACCGCGTTGCGGTCCTTGAGCTCGAGCAGCGCCGCCGGGACGATGTTGAAATTGGCCGCCATCGGCGTCATCAGGGTACCGCAGAACCCGCACAGCATCCCCACCGCCGCGATCACTGCCGGATCGCCGTGGTAGTGCTGGATCAGCAACGGCAGCCCGATTGCCGCGGCCATCACCGGGAAGGCAGCAAAGGCATTGCCCATCACCATCGTGAACAAGGCCATGCCGAGGCCGTAAGCAAGCACCGCGCCCAGCCGCGAGCCGTCGGGGATGACAGCGCTCATCAGATTACCAACGACCTTGCCCAGCCCGGCCAGCGCAAAGACCACCCCCAAACTCGCCAGCATCTGCGGCAAGATTGCCGCCCAGCCGACTGCATCGAGCAGACGGCGGCCTTCTTGCAGCGCCGCAACCGGCCGATCACGCAACCAGAAGAGCCCGATGCCGAGTGCCAACAACGCGCCGAGCGCCAGGCTGACCAGCGTCACCTGCTTGGCATCGACCAGCCACGGCACCGCCTTGAACAGCAGTGTGCCCACCAATACGGTCACCGGGATGACCAAAGCCAGCAGGAACAGCCGGTTGCCGTGGCGGGCGGAGCGGTCCTTACGACTGGCGCTGTCATCGGGCACAACCCCGCGCCCCAAGCCGCCGAGCGCCGCGACGGCGACCAGCGCGATCACAAGCACCCCGTTACCGAGATCGCCGAGCCGGTCGCCCGCCACCATCGACAGCGCAAGCAGGCCCCAGAAGGCGGCGTTGACCCAGCGCTTGGGATTGCTGGCATCGCGCACCGAGAGCGCCGCGCTGGCAGCAAAGATCAGTCCGGCGACGATGTAGACCTGCGCCAGACCGATCATCGCTGCCGCCCCCGCCCAAAGCGCCACAGCCGCAGCGCATGGATCGCGAAAGCCGCAAACGCGGTCGGGATCGCCCAGACCGACAAGTCGAACGGTGCGAGCACGATGCCCTGCTGCTCGAGGAAGCCTTTCATCAGCAAGATCGAGCCGATGGCGATGAAGATGTCCTCGCCGAAGAACAATCCGACGTTATCGGTCGCAGCGGCCATCGCCTTGACCTGCTCGGCCTCGGCCTCATCGGCGGGCTGCGCGGCGGCCAACGCCATCGGCGCGAGCAAGGGCCGCACGGTCTGCGCGTGCCCCGCCACCGAGGTCAGCCCCAGCGCTGCGGTCGTCTGCCGCAGCAGCAGGTAGCCGGTCAGCAGACGCGGCAGCGTCGCGCCCTTCAGTCCCGCGATCAGGCTCCGCGCGCGTTCCTGCAGGCCGTGCCGTTCGAGCAGCCCGATCACCGGCAGCACCAGCCACACCGCGCTGACATAGCGGGTATCGTTGAACGCCTTGCCGAACGCGGCGATCAGCGCGAGCGGATCGAGCCCAGCGGCCAGTCCACTCGCAGCGGCGGCGAGCAGGACCACCAGCAGCGGGTTGATACGGCGCAGCGCAAACCCCGCCACCATCACCGCGATTCCCGAGAGGACCCACAGGTTCATGCCTTGCCGTACCCTCCCCCGCCGGGTGTTTCGATGACCATGACATCGCCTGCCAAAACTGTCACGCTGGCGGTCGCTGGGAGAACCTCAACTTCGCCTGAGCTACGTTCGACGCGGTTTATGCCGGGCAATGCGTCGCCGCCACCCGCCAGTCCGAACGGCGCAGTTCGGCGGCGATTGGCGAGAATCCCAGCTTGCATCGGCTCAAGAAACCGCACCCGCCGCACCGCGCCATCGCCGCCGCGCCACACGCCCGCGCCGCCCGAGCCATGCCGCACCGCGAAGCTTTCAAGCAGTACCGGAAACCGCGTCTCAAGAATTTCGGGGTCGGTCAACCGGCTGTTGGTCATGTGCGTCTGCACCGCGCTGGCCCCGGCGAAGCCCGGCCCCGCCCCAGCCCCGCCCGCGATGGTCTCGTAATACTGGTAGCGCTCGGTCCCGAAGGTGAAATTGTTCATCGTCCCCTGACTCGCGGCGAGCGCACCGAACGCGCCGAACAGCGCATCGGTCACCGCCTGGCTGGTCTCGACATTGCCCGCGACCACCGCTGCCGGGTAAGCCGGACGCAACATGCAGCCTTCGGGCACGACCAAAGTCACCGGCGCGAGGCAGCCCTCGTTCATCGGGATCGGATCGTCGATCATCGTGCGCAGGACATACATCGTCGCCGCGCGCACGACCGAAAACGGGGCGTTGAAATTGTCGGGCAGCTGGCTGCTGGTGCCGGTGAAATCGACCGTCACATGGCGCGCCGCGCGGTCGATCCGCACCGCCACCGCGATTACCGCGCCGCTGTCCATTTCGAGACGGAATGCGCCGTCGCTGAGCCGTGAGACCAGCCGCCGCACCGCTTCCTCGGCATTGGCGTGGACGTGGTCCATATAGGCGATCACCACCGCGCGGCCATGCTCGGCGCAAGCTGCATCGAGGCCAGCCGCTCCGCGTGCGCAGGCGGCAACCTGAGCGGTCAGGTCGGCAAGGTTCTGGTCGATATTGCGCGCCGGATGCTGTCCCGAACCGAGCAGCGCACGGATCTCCCTCGCGCAAAACCGGCCTTCATCGACCAGCAGGAAATTCTCGATCAGCACGCCTTCATCCAGGATTGAACGGCTGTCAGGCGGCATCGAACCGGGCGCGATTCCGCCGACATCGGCATGATGCCCGCGCGCGGCGACGTAGAAACTCGGCACCGCTTCATCGTCTCTGACGAACACCGGCATGACCACGGTGATGTCGGGCAGATGCGTGCCACCAGCGTAAGGCGCGTTGAGCACATAGGCATCGCCGCGCCGGATGCCCCGGCCGTCATTGGGCCCAGCGCGCCCTTCGCCGCGCGCGCGCAAAATCGCGCCGACGCTCTCACCCATCGAGCCCAGATGCACCGGCATATGCGGCGCGTTCGCGACCAACCGTCCCGCGCCATCGAACAGCGCACAGGAAAAATCGAGCCGTTCGCGAATGTTGACGGAGCTCGCGGTGCGCGCGAGCACCAGCCCCATTTCCTCGGCGATCGCCATGAACAGCCCGTTGAACACTTCGAGCCGGATCGGGTCGGCGGTGGTGTCACCCGCTGCGATCAGACGCGGCACGGTGCGGGTTAGGCGCAAGGTGCCATCAGGATCGACCAGCACTTGCCAGCCCGGGTCGATCACCGTGGTCGCGAGCGGATCGACCACGATCAGCGGTCCGGGCGCGGCAAACCCGGCGGCGAGGTCGGCGCGCTGGTAGAGCGGGACCAGACGCGCCGCGCCTTGCAGCCAGCTCATTACGGTATCAATCGCCGGTCCGCTGTGGGGTGCGAGCGGCCAGGCGAGCTGCCCCGCGCTGGCATCCTCGACCGCCGCCTCGACCCGGATCCGGTCGATCACCAGCGGTCCGGCACTGTCGAACCCGAACTCCGCGCGGTGGCGCAGGGCGAACTCGGCGTTCAGATCAGGCACTGGGCCGGGCTCAAGCTCAATCGTGGCATCAGACCCCTCGCGCCGCACGAACAGCCGCGCCTCGACCCGGCTGGGCGTGGTGCCAAGCTGCGCCTCGGCGGCATCGGCAAGGCTTGCGCACAGTGCCTCGACCGCCGGTTCAACCCCTGGCGCGAGCGCCAGGCCAAGACTGCCCTCGCGCACCGCCGCCACGCTCGCCAGACCCATCCCATAAGCCGACAGTACCCCGGCAAGCGGGTGGACGAGCACCGTCTCGATCCCCAGCGCATCGGCGACCAGACAGGCATGTTGCCCGCCCGCGCCGCCGAAACAGGCCAGCGCCGCCGCCGTAACGTCATGTCCGCGCGCCACCGAGACTTGCCGGATTGCGTTCGCCATGTTGTTCACCGCGATCTGGACGAAGCCCTCGGCGAGCAGTTCGGGCTGGATGCTTTGCCCGGTCTCTGCCGCAACCGAGGCCGCCAGCGCGGCGAACTTGTCGGCAACCACGGCGGCATCGATCGGCTGGTCGCCCGCCGGCCCGAAGACCTGCGGAAACTGCTCCGGCACCAGCTTGCCCAGCAGCACATTGCAATCGGTCAAGGTCAGCGGCCCGCCGTGGCGGTAGCAGGCGGGCCCCGGCACCGCGCCCGCGCTCTCGGGCCCGACCACCAGCCGCCCGGCATCGAACCGGCAGATCGAACCACCCCCCGCCGCAACGGTGTGGATCCGCAACATCGGCGCACGGATGCGAACCCCCGCGAGCCGAGTTTCGCTGTCGCGCTCGAATGTGCCGGCGTAGTGGCTGACGTCAGTCGAGGTCCCGCCCATGTCGAACCCGATGACCCGCGTCGCACCGGACGTCTCGGCGGTTCGCGCCATCCCGACGATCCCGCCCGCCGGGCCAGACAGCGTCGCATCCTTGCCGTGGAAGCGCGCGCCATCGATCAACCCGCCCGAGCTCTGCATGAACAACGGTGCCGAAGCGGGGCCGAGAGCGGCACTGAACTGATCGACGTAATGCCGCAGCACCGGCGACAAATAGGCATCGACCAGCGTGGTATCGCCACGCGCGATCAGCTTGATCGAGGGGGCGAGTTCATGGCTGACCGAAACCTGGGTGAACCCGGCGGCGCAGGCCAGTTCGGCCAGCCGAGCCTCATGCGCCGGATAGCGCCAGCCGTGTACCAGCACGATCGCAACCGAGGTCAAGCCGGCCGCACGCGCAGCAGACAATCCCGCGAGCGCCGCCGCTTCGTCAAGGTCCTCCAGCACGGTACCATCGGCCATGACCCGCTCGGCAATTTCGAGCACGCGGGCATGCGGCGGTACTGGCAGCACAATCTGCCGCACGAACAGTTCGGGCCGCTCCTGCGTGCCGATCACCAGCGCGTCGCCGAAACCGCGGGTGATCGCCAGCAGCGCCGGCTCACCCTTGCGCTCGAGCAGCGCGTTGGTCGCCACTGTGGTCCCCATCCGCACCTGGCATGGCGGCAGCGGGCCGGAGAGGACACCGGATAGCTGCCGGATTGCGGCAATCGCTGCGTCCTCGGTGCGGGCCGGGTCTTCGGACAGCAGTTTGACGGTGCGGACCTGACCGCCGGGGGCGCGGGCGATGACATCGGTGAAAGTGCCGCCGCGGTCGATCCAGAATTGCCAGAGGGGCGCGGCGTCCATCCACCCTTGCATAGCCGGGGCGGCGCGCTTGGCAAAGGCATGCAATCGGCACCGCCGATTGGTTTCCGTTGCAACCAGTGTTAGAGGCGGCGGCATGCCAGCTGCCATCGACCGCACCGCCCTTCGCCTCGCTTACCGGATGGACGAGGAACCCTGCATTGCCGAGCGCCTCGGTCAGGCTGCGCCCGCCAGCGCGGTGCATGCCGAAGCAAGCCGGCTGGCGGCGCGGCTGGTCGAAGGGGCCCGTGCGCGCAAGGCTTCCGGCCTGGATGCGTTCCTGCAAACCTACGGGCTCGGCACCGATGAAGGCATCGCGCTGATGTGCCTTGCCGAGGCGCTGCTGCGGGTGCCCGACGCCGCCACCGCCGACGCGCTGATCCATGACAAGCTCGGCGGGATCGACTGGTCTGAGCATGTCGGCGAGAGTTCGAGCACTTTCGTCAACGCCGCGACGTTTTCGCTGATGCTGACCGGGTCGGTGCTGCACCAGCGCCGCGCCGATGCGGCTGGTCTGGGCGCTTCGCTCAAGCGCGCGGTCGGCCGGCTGGGCGAGCCGGTGATCCGCCAGGCGACCTTGCAGGCGATGAAGATCCTCGGCGGGCAGTTCGTGTTCGGGCGGACCATTCAGGAGGCGCTGGAGCGTGCCGCGCCCGAGCGCAAACACGGTCTCACGCACAGCTTCGACATGCTCGGTGAGGCCGCGATGACCTTTGCCGATGCCGAGCGCTACCGGCTTTCCTACGCCAATGCCCTGACCGCGATCGCTGCTGACGCGGGCGAAGGAATCGTTCGTTCGCCGGGGATTTCGGTCAAGCTTTCGGCGCTCTATCCGCGCTACGATTTCCTCCATGCCGATGCGGCCAAGGCGGCGCTGGTGCCGCTGCTGAAGCAGCTCGCCGCGCAGGCCCGCGATGCCGACATCCACTTCACCATCGACGCCGAAGAAGCCGAACGGCTTGAACTGTCGATGGACATCATCGAGGCGCTGGCAAGCGACGACGAACTGTTTTCTGGCGGCTGGCAGGGTTTTGGCTTGGCGCTGCAGGCCTATTCCAAACGCGCGGTGCCGATGATCGACTGGGTGATTGCACTGGCCCGCCGGCATGGCCGCAGGATCATGGTCCGGCTGGTCAAGGGTGCCTATTGGGACAGCGAGATCAAGCTCAGCCAGGTCGGCGGACACAATGATTACCCAGTGTTCACGCGCAAGGTCGCGACCGACGTATCGTACCTCGCGTGCGCCGCCAAGCTGCTCGCCGCGCCCGATGCAGTCTATGCCGCCTTTGCCACGCACAACGCCTATTCGGTCGGCGCGATCAAGGCGCTGGCGGGAAGCAATGCGTTCGAATTTCAGCGGCTCCACGGCATGGGCGAGGACGTTTACGAGGAACTGGCGAAGCTCGAAGCCGAAGCCGGGCAGGCGCGCACCCCGGTGCGGATTTACGCGCCGGTGGGTGGGCACAAGGACCTCCTCGCCTATCTGGTCCGGCGGCTGCTTGAGAACGGCGCGAACAGCAGCTTCGTCAACCGCATGGCCGATGCCGACGTGCCGGTGGCCGAGCTAGTCGGCGATCCCGTTGCGGAGTTGGCCGCGCTGGGCTCGCGCCGCAATCCGGCGATCCCGCTGCCCGCGGATATCTTCCCCGGACGGCGCAACAGCGACGGCGTTGATCTAGCCGATCCGCTGGTGCGTTGGCCTTTGCTTTCTTGGCTCGATGAATGGGCGGACGCAGAGAATTGGCTCGCTGAGCCAACAGTCAAACATGGGCAAAGCGGAATCCAGGAGGTTCGCTCGCCTTACAACGGATTCTTAGTTGGAACGGTGCGTTCAGCGAGCGCGTCCGAAGTCGACGAAATGATCGCCCGCGCCGAAGCTTTCCAGCCCGAATGGGACGGTCTCGGCGGTGATGTCCGCGCAACCTTGCTAGAAGAAGTTGCCGAACTCTACGAAGCGCACACCACCGAATTTCTCTCACTGTGCCAACGCGAGGCGGGGAAATCGCTGGTCGATGCGGTGCTGGAAGTGCGCGAGGCGGTCGATTTTCTGCGCTATTACGCCGCTGAGGCGCGTGCGCATTTCACGCCCGAAGGTGTCGCCCTGCCCGGCCCGACCGGCGAGAGCAACCGCATGCGGCTCGCCGGGCGCGGGGTGTTCGTGGCGATTTCGCCGTGGAACTTCCCGCTGGCGATCTTCACCGGGCTGATCGCCGGGCCACTCGCCGCGGGCAACACGGTGATCGCCAAGCCGGCCGAGCAGACCCCGCTGATCGCCGACCTCGCGATCCGGCTGTTCCACGAAGCGATCTCCGACGGGGTGGTCCAACTCGCCCCGGGTGACGGCAAGGTTGGCGCGCTGCTGACCAGTGATCCGCGCATTGCCGGGGTCGCCTTCACCGGCTCGACCGAGACCGCGCGGGCAATCAACCGGGCGCTGGCCGGGCGCGATGGCCCGCTTGGCATTCTGGTGGCCGAGACTGGCGGGCAGAACGCGATGATCGTCGATAGCTCGGCCTTGCCCGAGCAGGTGACGCGCGACGTGCTGGCGAGCGCGTTCCAGAGTGCAGGACAGCGCTGCTCGGCCTTGCGGGTGCTCTATTTGCAAGACGATGTCGCTGACGCGATGCTGGCAATGATCAAGGGAGGGTTCGAGGCCCTGGTGATCGGCAGCCCCGAAGACCTCGCCACCGATGTCGGTCCGGTGATCGACGCCGAGGCCAAGGCCAAGCTCGACCAGCACATTGCCGCGATGAAGCGCGCCGGGCACACCATATGGCAGCGGGAACTGCCCAAAGCATGCGAGGCCGGGCATTTCGTCGCACCGGCGATCATCGAAATCGCCTCGATCCGCGAACTGGCGAACGAAAACTTCGGGCCGGTGCTCCACGTCGCGCGGTTCAAGGCGGATGAACTCGAGCAAGTGGTCGCCGATATCAACGCGTGCCAGTTCGGGCTGACACTCGGCCTGCACAGCCGGATCGACGCAACGCGGAAGCTAGTCGAGGCCAAGGCGCGCGTCGGCAATTTCTACGTCAACCGCAACCAGATCGGCGCGGTCGTCGGCAGCCAGCCGTTCGGCGGCGAAGGACTGTCGGGAACCGGGCCCAAGGCTGGCGGCCCGCATTACCTCGCGCGGTTTGCGACCGAACGGGTGACCTGCATCGATACGACTGCGGCGGGCGGCAATGCGAGCCTGATGGCGGGGTAGCGCCTCAAGAATCTCCCCCGTTGGGGGAGGTGGGTCGCGAAGCGAGCCGGACGGGGGCCGAACCAAAAAAGGCCGCGACAGCGGCTGCGCGCTATCGCGCGCTTCCTGTGCGCCCCCCTCCGTCAACCTTTCGGACTGTCACCTCCCCCAGAAGGGGAGTTTCTTTGCATGCGGTTGCATCGCATCACTCACCGGCTACACTATTCCCAAACAGCAGTGGGAGCAGGCGATGAAGAAATGGGTCTGGGGACTGGGCGGCGCGGTGGTGGTGGTGGGCACCGTGATCGCGGCGCGCACCGCCATGTTCACGCCCGAAGCGGTCGGTAGCGGGGCAGGCATCACCGTCGCCGCAGCACCGCCGTTCGATACCACATTGGCCGCGCAACATCTGGGCGAAGCGGTGCGGATCCAGACCGTCAGCCATCAGGACCCGGCCGAAAACCAGCTGGGCGAATGGACCAAGCTGCACGACTGGCTGACCGCGACCTATCCCAAGATCAGCGCCAAAATGCAGCGGCATGAACTGGGGCAGACGCTGATCTACGTCTGGCCAGGCAGCGATCCGTCGGCGCAGCCGATCATCGTGATGGCGCACCAGGATGTAGTCCCGGTCACCCCGGGCACCGAACAGGACTGGAAGCACGCGCCGTTCGCGGGCGAGATTGCCGAAGGCGCGGTGTGGGGGCGCGGTTCGGTCGATGACAAGGGTTCGCTGGTCGCACTGTTCGAGGGGCTTGAGGCTTTGGCCGGGCAAGGCTTCACCCCAAGACGCACGATCATCCTCGTTTCCGGCCATGACGAAGAGGTCGGCGGCACTGGGGCCAAGGCGGCCGCAGACTGGCTTGCTACGCGCCGCACCAAGGCGCTGTTCACGATCGACGAGGGCGGCTTGATCGCCACCGACACCCCGATGATCAATGGCTCCGCGGCGATGATCGGCGTGGCCGAAAAGGGCTATGTCACCCTGAAGGTCGTCGCCCCGGCCAAAGGCGGGCACTCCTCTGCTCCGCCCCAGGCCGAAGAGATCGGCACGATCAATCTCGCCAAGGCCTTGCTCAGAATTGAAGCCAAACAGTTTCCGCTCGAATTGCGCGGACCGGCCGAGGGCATGGTCTCTGTTCTCGCCGCCAAGGCTGGCGGTATGAACAAGCTGGCTGCGGCCAACCGCTGGCTGTTTGGCGGGCTCATCGTGTCCCGGATGGGCGGAAACCCGGCATCGGCGGCCATGCTGCACACGACCATCGCCCCGACCATGCTGACCGGCAGCCCCAAGGAAAACGTGCTGCCGCAAACCGCCACCGCACTGATCAATTACCGGATCGCGCCGTGGGACAGTTCGGCGAAAGTACTGGCGCGGGCGCGCGGAGCGGTCGGAAAACTGCCGGTGACGGTGGACTTTTCAGGCGGTGCTTTGCGCGAACCGAGCCCGGTATCATCGAGCAATTCGCCCGGCTGGAACCTGATCGCGGCCACGGTGGCGGCAGACCGGCCAGGCCTGGTCGTATCGCCCTATCTCGTCGTCGCGGGAACCGACAGTCGCTCGATGAGCCCGGTCTCAAGCGACGTGTACCGGTTCCAGGCGATCAGCCTCGCCAGCACCGACATCAAGATGATCCACGGCACCAACGAGCACATGACTCTGGACAATCTGACCAGTCTGATCCGCTTCTACGCCCGGCTGATCGCTACTGCTGCGGGGTAAGCTATCATCGACAGTCGTCATTGCGAGACAATGACGATGAATGAGGGGCTTGCCCTTGTTAACCGCGCGGTTAAGCTGCTGCTCGGGAGACAAAAATGGATGACGCCACCTACCAGCGGTTGCTGGCCAAGGCCCTGCTAACCAAAGACCTGTTCAGCTTCGACGACTTCATCACCTATTGGGCCAAGGACCGGCCCGAGCGCATTGCCATCGAAGGCGACGATCTGACGCTGACCTATGGCAAGCTGGAAGATTCCACCGCGCGGGTCGCCTCGGCGCTGCTGGCGCTGGGGCTGAACAAGGGTGACCGAATCGCCTGGTTCGGCAAGAACAGCGCGACCTATTTCACCTTGTTCTTTGGTGCCGCCCGCACCGGGGTGGTGATGGTGCCGATCGGCTGGCGGCTGGCCGAGCCAGAAGCGGCGTTCATTGTCGATAATGCCGAAGCCAAGCTGCTGTTCCTCGGCGAAGGGTTCGAGGCCTGCACTGAAACGCTGGGCAAGCGCCCCGGGCTGCTGCGCTGTTTCACCGTGGCCGAAGCCCAGGCCGAAGTAATCGGCGCGCCGCGCACGGCGTTCACCCCGTCCGGCCCCGACGAGGCGGTGCTCCAGCTCTACACCAGCGGCACGACCGGCAATCCCAAGGGCGCAGTGCTGTCCAACCGCAACCTGTTCGGGCTGCGCAAGGCGGGGCTGGAAAACCCTGCGCCGCACACGCTGTGGGACGAGGACGAGGCGGTGCTGGTTGCCATGCCGTGCGCGCACATCGGCGGCACCGGGCTTGGTATCGTCGCGCTGGCGGCGGGGCTGCCCGGCATCGTGCTGTCTGAGTTCGATCCGGTCCGGGTGTTCGATGCGGTCGAGAACCGCGGCGTTACACGGTTCTTCATCGTCCCGGCCGCGCTCGCGCTGCTGCTCAACCATCCCGATTGCGCCACGACCGATTTCAGCCGGGTCAAATATATCATGTACGGCGCGAGCCCGATCCCGCTCGAACTGCTGCGCGAATGTATTGCGATGTTCGGCGCCGAATTCACCCAGAACTACGGCATGACCGAGACCACCGGCACCATCTGCGTGCTCCCGCCCGAGGATCACAGCGCCCTTGGCAACCAGCGGATGCGCTCGGCCGGCAAGCCGCTGCCCGGGGTCGAAGTGGTGATCAAGGGCCGCGATGGCAGCATCCTGCCGCAAGGCGAGATCGGCGAGATCGTCACGCGTTCGTCAAGCAACATGCTCGGCTATTGGAAGCTGCCCGAAGCCACCGCCAGCACAATGGACGCCGACGGCTGGATCGCCACCGGCGATGTCGGTTACTTCGATGAAGACGGCTACGTCTATATGTTCGACCGGGCCAAGGATATGATCATCACCGGCGGCGAGAACGTCTATCCGGCCGAGGTCGAGAGCGCGATCTACGGCCATCCCGACGTGCTCGAAGTCGCGGTGATCAGCATCCCCGACGAGAAATGGGGCGAGGCGGTCAAGGCGGTTTGCGTGCCCAAGCCCGGGCATACCGTCGATCCAGCCAGCATCATCGCTTGGACCCGCAGCCGCATCGCCGGGTTCAAAGTGCCCAAGAGCGTCGACGTGATCGACGCCTTGCCGCGCAACCCCAGCGGCAAGATCTTGCGCCGCGCCTTGCGCGAGCCCTATTGGGCGGGCAGGGAGCGGCAGATCAATTGATGGCCTGTCAGTCGTCATTGCGAGCGTAGCGAAGCAATCCAGAGCGATTGCGCGTGACGCTCTGGATTGCTTCGCTACGCTCGCAATGACGAAAATTTGGAGGAAACCATGTCCGATCCCCTTCCCGGCGCACTGGCGCACATCGAGGCTGCGCTGAAGCTCTGCGCGGTGATCGACGATCTCCCCGCCGATACGCCTTTGCTCCCGATCGCCAAGGTCGGGGTCATCGGCGCCGGCACCATGGGCGGCGGCATTGCGATGAATTTCCTCACCGCGGGCATTCCCGTTACGATTGTCGAACTTCAACAGGAAGCGCTGGACCGCGGCGTGAGTGTGATGGGCAAGAATTACGAGGCCAGCGTCAAGCGCGGGCGGATCGAACCCGCAGTGGCCGAAGCGGCAATGGCTGCGCTAACCCCCAGCCTGTCGTTCGATGCGCTGGCCGATTGCGACCTGGTGATCGAAGCGGTGTACGAATCGATGGAGGTGAAGAAGGACGTGTTCGGGCGGCTTGACGCCATCGTGAAGCCTGGTGCGATCCTTGCCAGCAACACCAGCTATCTCGATGTCGACGAAATTTCCGCCGCGACCAAGCGGCCCGAAGCGGTGCTGGGGATGCACTTCTTCTCGCCTGCCAACATCATGAAATTATTGGAAGTTGTGCGCGGGGCCAAGACCGGGGCGAGCCAGCTTGCCACCGTGATGCAGCTCGCGACCCGGATCAAGAAAGTCCCGGTGGTTTCGGGCGTGTGCCACGGCTTCATCGGCAATCGGATGCTGGCCAAGCGGCAGGAACAGGCCAACGCGCTGCTGATGGAAGGCGCGGCCTATTACGATATCGACCAGGTGCTGCTCGACTTCGGCTTCCCGATGGGTCCGTTCCAGATGGGCGACTTGGCGGGCCTCGACATCGGCTGGCACCGCGACCCCAGCAAGGTCACCACAATCCGCGAGGCGCTCTGCGCCAAGGGCCGCTGGGGGCAGAAGACCAGCAAGGGCTTCTACGATTACGACGAGAGCCGCCAGCGTTCGCCCTCGGACGAGGTCAAGGCGATCATCGCTGACTTCGCGGCCAAGTCAGGCGTAGCGCAGCGCGAGGTGAGTAAGCACGAAATTTTCGAGCGGCTGCTGTTCCCGATGGTCTCGGAAGGCGCGCTGATCCTCGATGAAGGCATCGCCCAGCGCGCCAGCGACATCGATCTGGTCTGGCTCAACGGTTACGGCTGGCCCGCCTGGACCGGCGGGATCATGTTCTGGGCCGACCACGAAGGGCTCGGCAAGATCGTGAGCGGGCTGGAGGCACATGGTTTGCCGGTAGCACCGCTTTTGGCGAAGTTGACGAGTGGGGGCGGGACGTTCTGCGGCAACTGAAACGGGTCCAGAGGCGACACCTGCGAATGCGCCATCTTGCATCCGGTGCGTTACGGACTCGGTCAAATGTCGGAAATGGGGTGGAAAGCTGCCAAAAACTGAGTAATGCCACTGCATGGGATTAAGGGTCTACCTACTTGTCGCTGTCGTAGTGTTTTTTGCCGCGACCACCGGAGCGGACCTTGTCGCCAGAACATCGATCGCGGGACAGCCATTCGTCGCTGCTTTGCAGGAGCATTTCTATTGGGCAGGCGTGCAATTGGTCAGCACGATGCTCTTGCTCGCGCCGTTCGTCGCAGTGGCGCTCGTCTGCGCTTTCGCGGAGAGGCGAGCCAGAACGCGAAGCGTCGTGCTTATCTTTGCGGCCGCGATGTTGACGCTGCTCTACTTCTATTTCCAAGGGCACCAAGCGGCTGAGCGTGCCATGCTCGAGAAGTTGTGGACCGCCACAACGCTGTCCATTGGACTGCTTCCGTTCTTCATAGGCATTCCCGTTGTTCTTGCTGCTCTCGTCGCGGGGGCGCTCGCGGCCAAGTTCGACCGCCGAGTTTCCGCTTAGGGGGCCGAAGAGCCACCGTCGCTAATGTCCGCTATCGGGTCGAATCCGGAATGGCCGTTTTTTTGCGTCAGACAACTCGTGAGACAGTGGCTGTGCGCGCCGTTCTAACACTCTCAAGCCAAACCTACCGCGCTGCCGGAATGCACTGTTCGCGCGGCAGGCCCTTGAAGCTGTCGCAATTGTAGAGCGCAATCTCGGCTCCGCCGGGGTCGCGCGAATAGCTGAACTGCAGGCTGGCGCGCGCGTCCTTCGGCACCGGGAAGGCGGCCGGGATCTGCGCCCGGCTGCTCCAGCCCATCACCCGGCAGGTGCCATCGGCGGTGCACAGCGTCTTGGCCATCGCCAGCGCCGATGCAGTCCCTGCGCGCGGGTTGACCACGACGAAGTTGGCCTTGCCCGAGGGCAGCCGCATCACCACCTGGCCGCCGGTTACCTTGGGGGTGTCCTTTGGCAGCGGCGCGATCGCCACCGAGGCGTCGGAGTCGGCCAGATCGGGCGTGCCGCTCGCATCGGCCGCCGGTCCCGGAACGGACAGCAGCGCCGCGAACGACATCTCGCCGCCGCGATAGCCTTGCCAGCTCTTGCTCGTGCCCCAGTCACCCGGCCAGCGGAAGAACAGGTGAGTCTCGACCTGCGCGATTTTTTGCAGCTTGGGGCTCCAGCTCGGATAGACCCAGTCAGTATGGTAGTGTGTGGCGGTGCCAACCGCTGCATCGACCTGGCCGCCCAGTGCCTCATCGGCGCGATTGCGCGCCGCAGCCCAGGCCGCTTCGCCATAGCGCCGGGTGAGCGAGCCATCGCAGGTGAAGGTGAACTGGCAGCCGGTCTGGCGCTGCGATCCCTGGAACACCACCCCGCACACGGTCTTGGCAAAGGCCGGGTGGCGGACCCGGTTCAGAATCACCTGGATCACCGCACGCTGGCCCTGATCGGTATTGCCGGCCTCGGCCATCGCGGCGAGCGCGAGACAATCGCGGGCGTTGCTGCGATCGGCCATGGAGCCAGTGAACCGGAACGGGGTGGCAGGTTGGATCAGCCCGGCGGAAAACGGATCGGCCAGGTTGCTGACGCGGGCCTGTTCCATCGCATCGGCAGACATCGCCTGCGGGGCCAATGCGCCGGTCAGCAACGGCGCTTCATCGGGCCCGCCCGGCAGCGCCGCGATCTCGGCCGCAACCAGTTCGTGCCGGCTGGACGGCGGTGGGGCAAACGCCTGGCTCGCCAGCACGAACAGGAACGTCGGCAGCAGCGCGAGTACCGCGATTATCATCCGGCGGTTGAATGGGTCGGTCATCGACACTCTTCCTACCCGCCCGGGTCAAAACAAAAAACCCCACGGACACCGCACAATCCGCAGTGCGTGGATCAGTGCCAGCCATTCGGCGCCGGCGCTCGTTCCTTGCCCGACGTCCGAATCGATACAAGCTCGGTGAGCGACGACGACTGCCAGTTCCATCCTGTCTGGATTGGGCCGGCAGCCTCCAGCGAAGTAGAGCTTCAAGCGCGATGGCATGGCTTCGGTGCAACTCCATCGCGGGCGCGTCCCGGCCCAGTCCAATGGTTTGCTTGCAAGCACATCCACATGGACTCAAGTGTCTTTGATGAAGAAACGAATAGCCGTTGCCCGGTCCGACATTTCGGACCAGCATGGCGTCTCATCGCCGTCGGAGCCAAGATGCAGGACTATTCTTCTCATGATGCGATCGGGCTAGCGCAGCTCGTGCGACACGGCGACGTCTCTGTCCCCGAACTCGTCGAAGCGGCGATAGCTCGGGTCGAGCGGCTCGACCGCAGGATCAACGCGGTTGTCTATCGCGATTTCGACCGGGCTCGCGAGATGGCTGCCGGGCCATTGCCGGACGGCCCTTTTACGGGCGTGCCTTTCCTGGTTAAAGACTTCGGCATCAGCGTCGCCGGGTGGCCTTGCACCAGCGGCAGCAGGTTCTGCGCCGAGGTCGTGGACCGCCAGGACAGTGGTTTGACCCGCCGATATCGCGAGGCCGGCGTCGTGATGCTCGGCCGCGGTGCCTCGTCGGAATACGGCATCGTCGGCAATGTCGAGACTTCACTGTTCGGTGCGACGCGCAATCCGTGGAACACCGACCACATCGCCGGGGGCTCATCGGGCGGTTCGGCTGCAGCGGTGGCGGCGGGCATGGTGCCGATGGCGCACGCCTCGGACGGGCTGGGCTCGATCCGGATCCCGGCGGCGTGTTGCGGGCTGGTCGGGATGAAGCCCACCCGCGACCGCGTGCCCAACCTGCCCGACGGGTTCGATTATGCCATGGGGTTCTGCATCGACCATGTGGTGACGCGCAGCGTGCGCGACAGCGCCGCGATGCTCGATGCGACCGGACTTCCCGAGCCGGGTTCGCCTTACGCCATTCCAGGCAAAGCGGGACAGTATTTGGATGAAGTCAGCCGCAGCCCGGGCAAGCTGCGGATCGCCTGGTCGCCCGATACGCCGTCTGGCCAGCCGCTCGATCCCGAAGTGCTGAAAGTGCTTGAGCACACCGCGGCGGCGTTGGCGGCGCTGGGACATGAGGTGCGCGCTGAATCGATCGGCGTCGATCATCGTGCGGTCGCGCGGGCGCGTGCCCCGGTGTCGGCGGCGAATTTTGCGGCGGGCATGCGCCGGGTCATCGACCGGGTCGGGCGCGAGCCGCGCGAGGATGAGCTTGAACCGATGACCTGGGCGGCCTTGCAGGGTTCACGCGCGGTCACAGGCGAACAGGCCTTCTGGGGCTATCAGGAACTGCGCATGCTGATGCGTGGTGTGGTGCAGCGGTTCGACTGCTTCGATGTCTATCTGTGTCCGGTGATGACCGCGCCGCCGCCGCGAATCGGGTTTTCCGATCCGGCCAGCGTGACTCCGCGCGATCTGGGCAAGCGTCAGATGGCGATGTTCCCGTTTGCAGCGCTGTTCAACTTCACCGGGCAGCCGTCGCTGTCGCTGCCGCTGGGGATGAGCACACAGGGACTGCCGATCGGGATGATGTTCACAGCGCGCTATGCGGATGAGGCGACGCTGTATCGGCTCGCCGGTCAGCTCGAAAAAGAGCTGCCGTGGGCACAGCGCCGACCTCAGGTATGGGCGTGAGCGAGTGGCGCAACTGGTCGGGCAGCGTGATCGCCCACCCGACGGTGATCGCTCGCCCGCGCGATGAAGTGGAACTGGCGGCGATCGTCCGCACCGCAACTCAGGTGCGCGTCACCGGTGCCGGGCACTCGTTCATGCCGCTTTGCGAAACCACCGGCACGCTGGTGTCGCTGGAGGACATGGCAGGAGACCTCATCGTTGCTGCCGACCGGCAAAGCGTCGATGCGCCTGCCGGGTGGAGCCTCAAGCGGCTTACGGCCGCGTTGTGGGCGCAAGGGCTGTCGCTGCCCAACCAGGGCGACGTCAACCCGCAGTCGCTTGGCGGCGCGCTGGCAACGGGTACGCATGGTACGGGTCTGGAACTGAGCTCGCTCGCCGCGCTCGCCCGGTCGTTCCGGCTGGTGCTAGCCGACGGCAGCATCGTCAATTGCGACCAGACCGCCGAGCCTGATTTGTTCGAGGCGCAGCGTCTGTCGCTGGGACTGCTGGGCATTGCGACCCGCGCGCGCATCGCGGTCATCCCCGCGCTCCATCTGGAGGAGCGGATCGAGCAACGTCCGCTGGCCGAGGTGCTCGACCATCTGCCGGCACTCGCCGCCGCCACGCGCCACATGGAGTTTTTCCTGTTCCCCTACGCCGGGTCGGTCACACTCAAGACGCTGCACCCCACCGCCGCTGCCGAACTGGCCGAGGAGGAGGGCGACGACCGCGTCTTTCAGGCCTGTTGCGATCTCGCTGCCGCCGCGCCGCGCAGCGTGCCGATGATCCAGCGGACGCTGGCGCGCCTGACCCGGTCATCGCGGCGCGCAGGTCCGGCATGGCGCATCTTCCCGTCGGAACGGACGGTGCGGTTCGAGGAGATGGAGTACGAGCTGCCCGTGGCGAACGCGGTCGCGGCTCTGCACGAGGCCCTCGAACTGGTCCGCACCAAGCGGATGCCGCTGATTTTCCCGTTCGAATTCCGGATGGTGGCGGGCGACGACATCTGGCTGTCGCCGTTCCACGCTGGACCTTGCGCCTCGATTTCGGTCCATCAATATGCGCCGATGCCGTGGTCAGATCATTTCGCCGCGCTTGAGGCGGTGTTCCGTGCGCATGGCGGGCGACCGCACTGGGCCAAGCGCCACACGCTGACGAGCGCCGACGTGCGGGCGCTCTACCCGATGGCAGAAGCGTTCGGACAGGTCCGCAAGCGCGTTGATCCGCAAGGAAAATTCATGAACGGCCACTTACACCAACTGTTCGGCTTCTCGCTGTGAGTAAGGATATCGCGAGCCACCGCCTTCACGCTCAGCTGATCGGCCAGCCGGGATCGCGCGACTGGCTCAACACCCCGGCGCTGATCCTCGATCTGGCGGCGTTCGAGCGCAACGTCGCGCGGATGGCGGACTTTGCGCGCAAGCATGGCCTGGCCCTGCGACCGCACGCCAAATCGCATAAGAGCGCCGACATCGCGCGCGCGCAGATCGCGGCAGGCGCGGTGGGGCTGTGTTGCGCCAAGCTGGGCGAGGCCGAGGCGCTCGCCGCCGAGGGCATCGACGGCTTGCACCTCACCTCGCCGGTAGTGACACCGCCCGCCATCGCCCGGCTCGCCGCGCTGTCGCGGCGGCTGACGTCGCTTAGCGTCGTGGCCGATCACCCCGCTGCGGTCGCCGCGCTCGCCAGCGCGGCGCAAGGCGGACTGCCCCTGACGGTGTTCGTCGACATCGATCCGGGCATTCGCCGCACCGGCGTTGCGACAGCCAATGACGCTGTGACCTTGGCCCGCCTCATCGCCGACTGCCCGTCGCTGCGCTACGGCGGCGTCCAATTTTATTGCGGCGCGCAGCAGCACATCCAAAACTTCGCCGAGCGCCGCGAAGCGATCGCCGAACGGACCCGCTACCTGAGCAAGTATCTAGCCGATCTTGCCGCCGCAGGCCTTCCGCCCAAGGTCGTCACCGGCGGCGGTACCGGCAGCCATGCGATCGACGCGGAACTCGGTGTGCTGACCGAACTACAGGTCGGCTCGTACATCTTCATGGACCGCGAATACGCGGAGTGCGATCTCGACGGCGGCGGCGCGATGCCATTCGAGACGGCGTTGCTGGTCGATGCCCGCGTTATCAGCGCAAACACCATCGGGCTGATCACAATTGACGCCGGGCTCAAAGCCTTTGCCACCGACGCCGGGCCCGCCACGATCATCGCGGGCGCGGGAGACGATGCCCGCTACCGGTTCATGGGCGACGAACACGGCGCGGTTATGGGGACCGATCTTCCCGGACTGGGCGCGCGGATCACGCTGGGAACCCCGCACTGCGATCCGACCGTGAACCTGTACGACGCATACCATGTCATCAACGGCGAGGATTTGGTCGCGATTTGGCCGGTGACCGCGCGCGGACGTTCCGCCTGAGCGGAGGGAGACCTGCCTCAACCCTGAGTGGCGGTGCCTGCAACCGCGTAAAGTGTCACCAGCAGCCCCGTTATCAGCCCGCCCGCGCGATGGCTCCCGGTGCGCTGCCAGGTGAACGTCGCGATGATCGCCACTGCGGCCAGAACCGGCACGAACTGCAATGCGATCACGGTGCTGAGCGGATCGAAGGAGGTAATCAGCACCCCGGTCATGAACAACACGGCGTAGATCACGCCGAGCATCACCATGAAGCCGCTGGTCAGCATCAGGACCGCGGCGAGGTAGCGCAAACGGGCGCTGTCGCTGCGGACCGTGGCGCTGGCCAACGAGCGGGCCGTCACCAGAAACGCCAGCGTCAGCGGAACCACATAGATCGCCGCAATGACCAAATGGCGAAGGCTTGGCAGTTTGATCGCGACAACCCACAGCCGAAAATCGGTGTGGAATAGACGATCGGTCAACCACAGCGCGGCGTACCCCGCCGCAACCGTTGCCCCGGCCAACAGGATCGATTTCGGCCAGTCCGATTGGTGAGTATCGGCAGGGCGCTTCATCAGGCGGCCTAGCACGAGGCTCACCCCAGCGCCGACCAGGGCCCAGAGCGTAATCTGCGTCGTCACCGCCTGCGGCAGCCACTTCGACGCAGGCAGCAGGATAAAGGCTGCGAGGAATGTTGGAAAGAACAGCAACGCCGGCAACCCGGTGTTCAATGCAAACCCTCGCCACCAGCCCCGGTTCCGCTGCTCTGCCGCCGGGATGGCAGCTGCACCCACGGAGGCAAAAAAGGGCAAACGCACCAGCGCATCGAATGCGCCGAGCACAATCATGATGAAGCCGACCAGGCCGATCCCGGTACCAGC
Organism: Sphingomonadaceae bacterium; assembly: GCA_025359425.1. Classification (GTDB taxonomy): domain Bacteria; phylum Pseudomonadota; class Alphaproteobacteria; order Sphingomonadales; family Sphingomonadaceae; genus Novosphingobium. The sequence goes on along the minus strand of JANYGC010000127.1, from coordinate 6,363 downwards.
CTCCTTCCAGTACCAGACCTGATCACTTCGCGGCCGCGGCGTGCCGCCCTTGAGCGTGGCAGCAAACCATTCCGCCGCGTCGCCAATCGCGGCAGTCGAAAGATGATCGCCGGGATGGGTTGTGGAAGGCTGATAAAGCTTTCGCGCGGTTCCTTCCGCGATTGTGCCATAAAGGCGCTTCGCCACTACTGGGGCTTCGGTGCCAAACACAGCTTGCAGCTTCACGCTGGTCGGAACGTCCAGCGCGCGATCCACGCCCCACATCAGTTTCGAAAACTCGTCGTAGCGGCTGAAGACGAGCGCGAGATTGCGCGGCCTGGTGGTCGAGCCTTCCTGCGCGTAGGGTGCGCCGGTCGAGGATCCTACCAGGACCATCGATGCATAGACATCGGGCATGGCAGCAGCCGCCGCGAGCACCGTCCACCCGCCCATACTGTGCCCTTCGAGTCCAATCTGATCGCTATCGACAATCGGCAAGGAACTTAGATAGCGCAGCCCATCGGGCCCGCCGAACCCGTTCGAGAATGCCGCACCCCCGCTATATCCATGCCCGGTCTGATCGAGCGCCAGCACGACATAACCCCGTCGCGCAAATTCAATGGCAAAGCCGTCCTGCGTCTCCCGCGAATTTATATAGCCGTGGACCGCAAGAATGCCCGGCGCCGGGGTTGCGGGCGTGGCATTTTTCGGCACATATAACAGGGCGCTCATGACCGTGCCATTCGTGCCGGCAAACCGGATGTCGCGAACGGTCGTGCCATCCGTCGTCCGAACGAGCTGCGCTAGAAACGCACCTGCAAGGATGATGACCAAGCCAGCTAGGATCAGCCACCAGCGAGGTCTGGAGGCCATCCCTTGAGCAATGTCTTCGTCAATGCCCGGCAATCGCACCCCTCCCCTTTATTCCCCAAGGTAGTGATCTAACAGACTGTCGTTCAGCTTGCCACTAACCGCTAAGCGTGACGAGATGACAAAAAGACCGAAAACCCCGCGTCGTCGCTTCAAAGCGGTCAGTCCGCTCCTGGCCCCGAACCAGTCGCAGTCGATTGGTGGTTCCAGTTTGGAAGCGACCTACCGCGAATCTCAGGACGAGAATGCGATATATGTGAAATGCTCTCTGCAAGCCGCCACCGGTCCCAAATGAGAATTGGGACCGGTGGGCAAATAATGAGGCACTCAACCGATCACCACAGATCTGCAGAAAGCACCGAACTTTGCCAGCCGCATTGGAATCTTCTTCTGATTTGTCGCTTCGTTTGCCTCCGGGTGCGAAAAACCGCGGCGAAAGTTGGATTGGCTGAATGGGCCTTGGCGCCGCCTTGGTAGCCCGCCCACCCTTCAGCCTCGCCGTCGTTCTAAAAAGCCACTACGGCACGCCCCAAGGACGGGAGATAAACACTCGAACTCGGAGACCGCCAGATGACCACTAGCCGCCAGATCCACCTTGTCCGCCGCCCGGACGGAGTACCCGTTGCTTCCGATTTTGCAGTGGTCGAAGTCGAAACGCCTGATGCTTCCGATGGTCAGGTTCAAGTCCAGAACATGCTGATGTCAGTTGATCCCTACATGCGGCCCCGGCTCACGGCTGACCAGGCGCTGAATGTGGCGATGATCGGCGGCGGCATTGGCCGCGTGGTTCAATCGCGCAATCCGGATTTCAGGGAAGGCGACCTGGTTCGTCATGGTGCCGGAATGCAGGAACTCTTCACGGGCGACGGCAAAGGCATGCAAAAGTTGAATCCCGATCCTGCCCTGTCCCTGACTGTCTATATGCATGCGCTGGGAGGCACAGGGATTACGGCTTATGGCGGTCTGCTGGAAACCGGTGCGCTGAAGGACGGCGAGCAGGTGTTTGTTTCTACGGCAGGCGGCGCGGTCGGCTCAGTCGTCGCTCAGATAGCCAGGATCAAGGGTTGTTACGTTGTGGGATCGACAGGCTCCGACGAAAAGGCAGCGTGGTTGCAGGATGTGGTCGGGATTGACGCGGTCATCAATTACAAGACCCAGCCGCTGGCCGCGGCGCTCAAGGCGGCCACTCCCAACGGTGTCGACGTCTATTTCGAGAACGTCGGGGGCGCTCACTTGGACGCCGCTTTGCCGCGCATGAATCTGCGGGGACGGATTCCGGTCTGCGGAATGATTTCGACTTACAACGGCGGCGGCGACGGAGTGCGCAACCTTTTCAACCTGATCTACGGCCGCATCCGCATGGAAGGCTTCGTTGCCACTGATTTCCCGCACCTGCAGGAGGCCTTTTTAACCGAAATGACTGGGTGGCTGAAGGATGGCCGCGTCAAATATCAGGAAACGATCCTGGATGGCTTCGAGCGCGCGCCGGAAGGGCTGATTGGCCTGTTCTCGGGCCTGAACAAAGGCAAGATGTTGATCCACGTTTCGCACTAGGCGCACGCCTTTTCGGCCGGCCAGCTAACAGGGGCGCATGGCGAAGCGCCATTACCCGATAGCGCTGGTATATAGTAAGCGTGGTCTGGAGGCCGCCTGTCTATGAGTTCAACCGTTTTGCGTAGGCGGCTTTGCCGGCGGCGCGGCGGTTGGCGATGGCGGCGACACGGCGTTTTGTGACGAGTTCGTCGATGGTCTCGGGGTGATAGGTGCCGCCGTAACAGCCCGCGTACCACTCGATCAGTTCGGCATGATCGTCATGTTTGGGATTGGCGATGGCGTCGAGGAAGTTCTCGAACCCGGGTGTACCGCCACTGTCTTCGGGCGGACAGCGCCGAGCGCCGTCGATGTAGCGTGGGCATTTGGTGTCGGGCTGGCCTGGCCCGACGGCTTCGATGACGATGGTATGATGCCAGTTGTCGCCCATGTCATAGGTGTAATCGAGCTGGCGGGTGCCGCGATCGATCAGCGTCATGAGCTTGGTGTTCTTCGCAGCAGTGACATCGGGCCATTCGCGATCAGGCAGACCGTAGCGCCGTTCACCGGCCTCAAACTCCCAGAGATGATAATCCTGCCAGCCCATGGCGGCCTGGATGACATCATGGATCATCTTGAAGCTGGCCTCGACGGGGACATCGACGATCCGCCATATCTCGGGATCGGTATCGGAGAGGCTGATGCGCAGGCGGGCGATGGTCTCGGTCATGCGGCCAGTCTGGCACGCTCTTCGGACGCTTTCCAGTTCCATGGCATGAGTTCATCCCAGCGCGACGCTGGCCAGTCGGCTGCGATCTTGGCGATGACGTCGGCGATGTATGCTTGCGGTTCGACGCGGTTCATTTTGCAGGTCTCGATGACGGTATAGATGGCGGCGGCGCGTTCACCGCCGATCTTTGATCCGGCGAACAGCCAGTTTTTGCGGCCGATGGCGATGCTGCGCAGCGAGCGTTCGGCGATATTGTTGTCGATCTCGAGACGGCCATCGTCGAGGAAGCGGGTGAGCGCTGCCCAGCGCTTGGTGCCGTAAGCAATAGCGACCGCCATCACCGACTTAGGTGAGAGGCGACGGTGCGCGTCATCGAGAACGGCGCGAAGCTGGGCGATGAGCGGCTTGATCCGTTCCTGACGGGCGCGGCGTCTTTGATCTGGCGGCTGCCCGCGCACCTCAGCTTCGACGACATAGAGCGTGGCGATCCGTGCGAGGATATCAATGGTGAGCGTGGTCGGCTTGGGCTTATGGATGTCGAATATCTTGCGGCGGAAATGCGCCCAGCAGGCGACTTCGGTGACACGGCCGCTGTGGTAGAGCTTGCCATATCCGGCATAGGCGTCGGCCTGAAGATGGCCGGAAAACCCGGCCAGCTCCTTTTGCGGATGCGCGCCGGTGCGATCGGGGGTGAAGCGATACCAGGCCAGTGGCGGCGCGGTGGATCCCGATGCCCGATCGTCAACCACGTAAGTCCACAGCCTGCCCGTGGCCGTCTTGCCGCGCCCGGGATCAAGCACTGGAACCGGTGTGTCATCGGTGTGAATCTTGGAGGCCTGCAACCCTTCTTCGCGGATGCGGCTGATAATCGGATCGAGCAATGCCGATGCTTGTCCGGTCCACCCGGCCAGCGTCGAGCGATCAATGTCGATGCCCTGTGCTGCCATCATCTCGGCTTGCCGGTAAAGCGGCAGATGATGATCGAACTTGGAGGTGATGATGTGGGCCAATGTCGCGAAGGTCGCTTTGCCGCGTGCGACGGCCCTTACGGGAACCGGAGCCTGCACAATCTTGTCGCACGAGCGGCAGCTATCCTTGGGCCGGATGGTGCGCACGACCCGCCATTGAACCGGGGCGACATCAAGCTGTTCGGCACTGTCATCGCCCAGCTTGCGCAAGGCGCCGCCGCAATCGGGGCAAGTGCATGTTCCGCTGGGCGGTTCGGCGACAACGTCCTCGCGGGGAAGATGAGCAGGCAGCGCACGAACCGGCGCGGGCCGGTCGGGCTTTGGCAGAACCGATGACGTCTGCGCCACTGGGGCGGCAGCGGCTTCAAGCTCTTCGAGCGCGAGCTCAAGCTGGGCGATCTCCTGAGACAGCTTCTCGGAGGACGCCCCGAACTGCATCCGCCGCAGCCGCGCGAGCTGCACGCGCATCGTCTCGATCAGCAGATCGCGGTGGAGCAGTTCCGCCCTTGCTTCGGCGAGCGCCACATCGCGTTCAGCCAAAAGCGCCTCCAAAGCGGCAATCCGGGCGTCTTTGTCGCTGGAAATGAGGAGGCTGCCTGACACGCTCAGCCGATAGCGGATCGGACAGACATATGCCAGAAAAACAACGCAAATAAGCCATTATTGCGGGCGATTTTACCCCGCCAGCGACGGCATCCATGTGCGTTCCGGACGACGCCAGTCGATGCCTTCCAGCAACATCGAAAGCTGCGCCCCGGTGAGGGCGACACTGCCCGTCCGGGTCATCGGCCAGACAAACCGGCCGCGGTCCATCCGCTTGGAAAACAGGCACATCCCCTGACCGTCATACCACAGCAGCTTGACCAGATCGCCGCGCTTGCCCCGGAAGGCGAACAGCGCCCCGCAATGCGGGCTCTGTTCGAGCACCTGCTGAACCAGCACCGCCAGACCATCAAAGCCCTTCCTCATATCGGTCGCCCCGCACGCCAGCCACACCCTGGCAGGGCCGGTCCCGGCCAGTGCCGGAAATGGCAATCCGTTCATAGGCCGATGACCGACAAGACCCGCCTCAGGGCATCGGCATCGACGCCTGAATCGACGGTCAGCCGGATGCCCGTGGGCAACTCGATCCCGATTTTCGCCCCTGGCTCCACAGAAATGGGCGGCTCCACCGGCCCACTCCGGGCAGCCAGGGGCGGCGGCAAAGCCGGAACAGCCGGCCCAGGCTCAGCAATCCGGACTTCGGCGAACACCGGCACGACCGGCGGCTTGCCACTCAACTCACCCGACATGGCTTGCCGGCGCCATGTGTATAGCTGACCGCTCGAAACCTCGTGCAAATCCATCGCCGTGCGGACGCAGCCGCCAGAGCCGAATGCATCGCGCAACATCGCCATCTTCTGCTCGACGGTCCAGTAGCGGCGGCCCGATACCCGATCGATCACCGTGATCCGACTACTCATACGACCAGTCATATGACTGGTCGTATGAGTAGTCGCTTCTCCCGCCGACGCTTCAATGACCTGTTCCAACACGCACCGCCCCTACCAAAAGGCGGATATCATCGCGGCCACGCCATCAAGCGCAAGGCGGCCTGCAGACCGCGCTTACGAAACACTGTCTCGCTTCGTGGACACTCTCTGCTGTTTGCCACCAACCGATGCGGCACACTGCCAAATCCGGCTGTCGCCCCGCCTGTAGAGTTGAACTTTGCCGTTCAAAATCTGGTGTGATTCCACGGGCCGCCTCCAAAACGTCGCCGATGATGACTTTCGGCTATCAGGTTTTTGTCGAATGGTCGATTTGTGGTAGCTTTGTGTTAGGTCCAAAACGAACAAAAGCCCCGATCCGACGATCGAGGTTTTTTGTTAAATTATTGGTTTTGCTCTATTTTGGTGGTTGCGGGGGTAGGATTTGAACCTACGACCTTCAGGTTATGAGCCTGACGAGCTACCGGGCTGCTCCACCCCGCGTCACCGAGCGTCCAAGTAGGGCGCTTATCTCAGGACACAAGGCCAAAGACACGAAAAGGGCCACTGGGGCCCTCTAAGCGCTTGGGCCGAGGCCCTGACATGTGAATGGGTTTTTCCGTATTCCGCCTGCTACAATGCCTGGCGACGTCCTACTCTTCCAACGCTTGAGCGGTAGTACCATCGGCGCTGTCAGGTTTCACGGCCGAGTTCGAGATGGGATCGGGTGGGGCACTGACGCTATGGCCACCAAGCAATGAAGCAGGCGGATACGGTTTTTAATCGATGCATTTGCATGCTTATTAAGGCGTCTCTG
>JANYGC010000118.1 GCA_025359425.1 Sphingomonadaceae bacterium | reverse complement strand
GCGACAGGCCCTTGAGCGTGCGGTCGGCCCCGTTGACCACCAGCCGGTTCTGCCCGAGCGCGAACTGGAGCGAGAGCCGCCCGTTGCCGGCAACGCCGGGGAACCGGGCCGACATCTTGAGGCCGTTGACCGCCGCGCGCGTGGCCTTGCCGGCATTGGTGCCGTCCTGCTTGTAAGCGCGGCTGACATAGGCCCGCTTGCCGCCTTCCTCGAAGAAGGCCCGCACCGCGTTCCACATGTAATTGTCGCTTTCCGTGCCGTTCCAGACCAGTTTGCCGCGGCCGCCGTAAATCCGCTCGAACTCGACCAGCGAAGTGATGATGTCGGGTTCAAGGTCGGTCGGCCCGAACCTGGTCGCGCCGACAAAGCCGGTGGTGGTGGTGCTGACCCCTTCGATCGATTTGGCGCGGTAGCTGACCTCCTCAACGAACACGCCTGGCGCTAGATATTCGGGCATCGTGACTCTCCTTGAAACGGATCAGGGGGACTTGAGATAAAGCGATGAAGCAGGGTGGCCGGGGGCGTCTTCGCTGCGCAGCACCAGCGGGCGGCCCAAGGTCAGGCTCTGCGCGGGCAGCGCGGGCTGGCCACCGGCGACGGTTTTGAGCGCCTTGCGCGGCGGCTTGGTCAGCTGGTTCAGGATCGCGGCCAGATCGGGCACCACCGCAGGGTTCCCGGCCTCACCCAGACCGTCGCAAAAGACCGCGATGGCCGCGTCCCAGGTCACCTGCGCGCGGCCGTTGACGGCTTGGGCAGCAGGCAGGCTGGGGATCAGCGGGTAAGGAAAATACGTGCCGATCGCGCCGCGCGCGTCGGCCAGGCCGATCCCGGCGACCTTCCCGCCGATCGAGACCGTCATCAGCGCCCACGCCGCGTCGGTCAGTTTGCCGCCGGTCTCGCGCAGCGCGAGGTGGGCATAGACCCGTGCGAGCGGTCCGGCCGAATAGGCACTGGTCGGGAACAGCGGCAGGTAGGGCGGCTTGGTGCCCGGCGCCGCACCCGGTGGCAGAAGCGGGCCGTAGGCAGCGGGTGCCAGCGCGGGCCAACCTTGCCAGATCAGCGCGCCACTTTTGGGCAGCTTTTCGGAAAGTCGCAGCGGCAGGAACTGACCGCGCGGATCGTCGACCGAGACATTGTAGGCGCGCGCTTGTGCTGGCCACACTGCGCGGTTGTCCGAGAACGAGCGGAACGCACCGAGCAAAGCCTGGTTTACCCAAAAACCCGATGGGTTAGCCGTCAAGCTCAAAGCACCTGCCTGCCCGGCAGCCGGGGCCAATACGATGTCCAGATCGCTCGAAACATATGTCCGGGTCGCGCTATCGAGCAGGCGCACCCCGACCGGAGCGGGCAGGTCGACCCGGTCAGGACTGCGGGCGAGCAGCGCGGTCACGGCGCATAACTCCCGACTTCGAAGCTGCGTTCGATCACCGGCGCGCCGCTGGTGAGTTCGAGCTGGCTGTCGAGCATGACCATCCGCACCAGATAGTTGACGCTGAGCGGGGCCTTTTCGATCCGCGACCACAGCGCCAGATAATCCGCCACGCCCAGCGGGTCGCAGACCAGATCGACACATTCGATGTCGGCAAACACATCGGTTTCGGCAAGGTAGTTGTTGAGCTGACCCGCCGCGAGCCCGCTGCTGTCAGCCAGCGCGCGCATGGCCCAGCCGAGCAGCCGGTGCTGGCGCTCGGCGGTTTCGGCGTAGGGCAGCAACATGACCGACAGGTCGATCGGCAGCGATGGTTTGAAGGTGCGGCCGAGCAGATCGGTGCGCGGCGGCAGGCTGCGGCGCTGGGTGTTGATCGTCACCCGCCACAGCAGGATCGCGATGCCTTCCTTGCCCAGGCTGGGCACGTCCTTGGCCTGGACGGTATCGATCTCGAGCTTGGTGCCGAATTCGGCGCGCGGATAGGTTTCCTTGAGCAGGCCGCGGATGGCTGCACAGACGGCTGCGACGGCGCGGTAGTGGGCCATCAGTGCATCTGCCCCGAGGGTCGCTGCGCGGCGGCCGTCCGGATCACCCGGAACAGGTCGCCCGGCGCATCGAGCGCGCAATCGTCGCGGTCGAGCCGCAGGACCGCGGCATGATCGCCATCGGGCTCGAGCAGCACGATCGTGACCGGGTTCGCACGGAGCAGGTGCTGGAAGGTAATTCGCGCGGCCGGGCCTTGCCGGGCGCAGACCAGCAGGATGTCGCACTGTTCTGCGCTTGCTGGAATCGAGGGATCCGGATGCGCCGCGTCGTTGACTGCAAAGTCTTGCTGCGATTGCAGCGCCGACCTGACGATCCCGCGCAGCAGGGTCGGCATTGTTCCCAGTGTAATGTGGATCACTGCGGCTGCACTCCCTGCGACTCGAAGTCGGTCGGCCGAAAGCATCGGCCCGGCGACGAATTCTCAAAATGGCCCGGACGGACCAACCAGCGGGCGGGGCCGTGCGGGCCGGGCAGCGGGCCGGGCAGCGGGCCGGGTAGGGGAATGGGAAGCGGGCGGGGCAATGGTCCGGACCGCGGGCCATGCTGGTATCACCATGCCGGACCCTCAAAGTGGCGGGTAAGCGGAACGGCACGTTGTGATCGCACGGTTATTTTGCGCAAATGGACCAATAAGCCGGAGCATTCGGTCCGGACCGCGCGCCGAGTGCCGAAGCAAGCCAAAGATCGCCGAAACAACTCGTCGCCGATTTATTTCAGATCGTCGCATTTAGGCGAAAATCGCCAAGTCTGCTTACGTATTTTGCGCGCATAACCAGCGAATCAAACGGGCTCGCAACCGCAATGCTAAGTTAAATTCGTAGCAACCCTGTTTCTCCGCATCCGCCGGAGAGGCTGGCCATGGTCTGGGAGGTCCTCATGTCAGCAGACTTCAAGGAATTTCGCCGCCAGCACCAGCCGCGATTGCTGATCGTGGGGGACGTTGCTCTATTCCGCGAAGGGATGCGCACCGCGATGGTCCAAACCGGCCAGTTCGCTGTGGTCATGGCACTGTCGATCACCGATGCGCTGGCTGAACTGCGCCTTGCCGAGGTCGATGTGGTCGTGCTCGATACGTCGCGCCGCCGTGCATTCGGCCAGGCCCGCCAGTTGCAGGCGGTCCAGCCCGGGCTTGGCATCGTCGCCTTCGGGGTGAGCGGGGTCGATGATGCGCTGGCCTGCGCCCAGGCCGGGGTGCGGGCCTTTGTCGGCGAAGAAGGCTCGGTCGAGCAGGTCTGCCACGCCGCGTTATTGGCCGCACGCGGTCTCAGCGCTTGCCCGCCCGATCTTACCGCGGGACTCCTGGACCGCTTTGCCGCGATTTCTCGCGCAGGCGAACTGCGCGCGAACGACCGGCTAACCTCGCGCGAGGTTGAGATCGCCCGGCTGGTGGCCACCGGCATGTCGAACAAGCAGATTGCGCGCGAACTGGTGATCAGCCCCGCAACGGTAAAAAACCACGTTCACGCGATCCTGGGCAAATTCGATCTGCCGCGGCGCAGCGCAATTGGCCGCCAGCTGCAAGGCCAATCGGCCTCCGCGATTTAGGAACTTGGAA
>JANYGC010000096.1 GCA_025359425.1 Sphingomonadaceae bacterium | reverse complement strand
CTTCGTGGCGACCTTGAACACAACCGCGTTGTGCTCGCTGGCCAGCGTCGACTTTTCGGTGATGTGGGGAGCCACGATCACGTCGAAGTGACGCGTGTCGATTGCGTCCTTAGCCATTACTTAGCCTCTCCCGGGAGGGCGAAACGCGCCTCCAGCTGTTCGACCGCAGCGCGCGTCAGCACCAGCGTGTCATGCTTCAGGATGTCATAGACGTTGGCGCCCATCGCCGGGAGGACGTTGATGCCGACGAGGTTGCGCGTGGCGCGGGCAAAGCCCTCGTTCACGCTGGTACCGTCGATCACCAGGACCTTTTTGCCCCAATTGGCCTTGGCCAGCTGGATCGCTGCGCCCTTGGTCTTGGCGTCTTTCAGCTCGAGGCTGTCGACGATGACCAGACCACTCAGCGCCTTTGACGACAAAGCCATCTTCAGGCCCAGCGCGCGGACTTTCTTGTTGAGCGACACGTCGAACTCGCGGCGGCGAGCGCCGTGAGCCTTACCACCACCGATGAAGATCGGGGCGCGACGATCGCCGTGGCGGGCAGTACCGCCGCCCTTTTGGCGACCGAACTTCTTACCGGTGCGGGCGACTTCCGAACGCTCGCGGGTGGCGCGGGCAATGCCGCGGCGGTTTTCAAGCTGCCAGGTGACCACGCGGTGAAGGATGTCGGCGCGAGGCTCAAGGCCGAACACGTCATCGTTCAGTTCCACGTCGCCCTTGGCGGCCGAACCATCGAGGTTGAGGACTTTGACTTTCACGACTTAGCCCTCCTGGCCATCGGTGGCTTCGACCGCTGCGGCATCTTCCGCAGCGGTGTCGGCAGCTGCCGGGGTTTCTTCATTAGCGGCGCCAGCCGAGCCCTTGAGGCCCGCCGGGTAAGGCGCTTCGCCGTGGCGGGCGACCTTCACCGAATCCTTGATCGTCATCCAGCTATTCTTCGCGCCCGGGACCGAACCCTTGACGAAGATCAAGCCGCGCTCGTCATCGACGCGCACGATTTCAAGGTTCTGCTGGGTGCGCTGCTTGTCACCCATGTGGCCGGCCATCTTCTTGTTCTTGAAGACCTTGCCCGGATCTTGACGCTGACCGGTCGAACCCAAAGCACGGTGGCTAATCGAGACGCCGTGCGTCGCGCGCATGCCGCCGAAGCCCCAGCGCTTCATGCCGCCCTGGAAGCCCTTGCCCTGGGTGTGACCCGAAACATCGACCAGCTGGCCGGGGACAAAGTGCGAAGCAGCAATGCTGGCGCCGACTTCGAGCAGTGCGTCGTCAGCGACGCGGAATTCTGCGACACGGGCCTTCAAAGGCACCTGCGCCCTGGCAAAATGTTCCCGCTGTGGCTTGGCCACGTTCTTCTGCTTGGCAACACCCGAACCCAGCTGGACCGCGACATAGCCGTCGGTATCAGCAGTGCGCACGGACACCACCTGGCAATCTTCCAGCGCCAAGACGGTAACCGGCACGTGCCGTCCGTCTTCCTGGAACAGGCGGGTCATCCCCACCTTCTTGGCGATCACGCCGGTACGCATGATCCATCTCCTCACAGAGGCCCCAGGAGGAAATCCCCGGGGGCGTGTCCAGCCCAAGTTCGATACGAGCCCCGTCCGGGCTGGGTGCCACTAACAGACCCGGGATGGGTCAAAGCAGCAAGACGGGGGACGCATGCCCGGATAAATCCGGCGGTATCCCTATGTCTGCGCGGAGATTCCTCTCCGCGAACCGGCCGAGGCCGGAAGGTTCACTCGCTTAAGCGAGCTTGATTTCTACTTCGACGCCAGCCGCCAGATCGAGCTTGGAAAGCGCTTCGATCGTGCTCGGCGTGGACTGCACGATATCGAGCAGCCGTTTGTAGGTGCGCACTTCGAACTGCTCGCGCGACTTCTTATCGACGTGCGGTCCGCGGTTGACGCAGAATTTTTCAATTCTCGTCGGCAGAGGAATGGGGCCCCGGATCAGCGCGCCAGTACGGCGGGCGGTATCCGCGATTTCGCCGGTCGCCTGATCGAGCACGCGGTGATCGAATGCCTTCAGGCGAATGCGGATATTCTGAGCTTCCATTATGTCCTGCTACCGATGAGAAAGAGCAAGGGAGCCCATCCGGACCCCCGAAAAACCGAACCGCCGGAGAACGAATCCCCCGGCGGAAGGGGGCCTATATTACTTCGTGATCTTGCTGACAACCCCAGAACCGACAGTGCGGCCGCCTTCGCGAATTGCGAAGCGCAGGCCTTCATCCATCGCGATCGGTGCGATCAGCTTGACCGAGAGACCGACGTTGTCGCCCGGCATCACCATTTCAGTGCCTTCAGGCAAAATCACTTCGCCGGTCACGTCGGTGGTGCGGAAGTAGAACTGCGGGCGGTAGTTGGCGAAGAACGGCGTGTGACGGCCACCCTCTTCCTTCGACAGCACGTAGACTTCAGCCGAGAATTCGGTGTGCGGGGTGACCGAGCCGGGCTTGGCAAGAACCTGACCACGCTCGACGTCTTCACGCTTCAGGCCGCGCACCAGCGCGCCGATATTGTCGCCAGCTTCGCCCTGATCGAGCAGTTTGCGGAACATTTCGACGCCGGTAACAACGGTCTTCTGGGTGTCCTTGAGGCCAACCACTTCAACTTCTTCGCCAACCTTGATGATCCCGGCTTCAACCCGGCCGGTCACAACCGTACCACGACCCGAGATCGAGAACACGTCTTCGACCGGCATCAGGAACGGCTTATCGGTCGGGCGCGGCGGCTGCGGGATATATTCGTCCACGGCCTTCATCAGCGCGTAGATCGATTCTTTGCCGATCGCGTCATCGCGGCCTTCGAGAGCGGCCAGAGCCGAACCCTTGATGATCGGGATATTGTCGCCGTCGAAGTTATAGTAGCTGAGCAGCTCGCGCATTTCGAGTTCGACAAGTTCGAGGATCTCGTCGTCGTCGACCTGATCAACCTTGTTCATGTACACCACCAGCTGCGGCACGCCGACCTGGCGTGCGAGCAGGATGTGCTCGCGGGTCTGGGGCATCGGGCCGTCAGCGGCATTGACCACCAGGATCGCGCCGTCCATTTGCGCAGCACCGGTGATCATGTTCTTCACATAGTCGGCGTGGCCCGGGCAATCGACGTGCGCATAGTGGCGGTTGGCGGTTTCATACTCGACGTGGGCGGTCGAGATGGTGATGCCGCGCGCGCGCTCTTCGGGTGCCTTGTCGATGTTGGCATAATCGGTGAAAACCGCGCCACCAGTTTCGGCGAGTACCTTGGTGATCGCGGCGGTCAGCGTGGTTTTGCCATGGTCAACGTGACCGATGGTCCCGATGTTGCAGTGCGGTTTTGTCCGCTCGAATTTTGCCTTGGCCATTGTCTCAAACCTTCTTTCGATTGAATTAGAATCTGCGGGGTTTGGACGGCGCCCGCTGAATCAGGCGCCGCCCCTAGTCCGATCTTGCTGGTTAGGCAAGCTTCTCCTTGATCTCGGTCGCGACGTTCGCCGGGACCTCGTCATAATGGGAGAAGAACATCGAATAATTGGCCCGGCCCTGAGTGAACGAGCGCAGCTGGTTCACGTAGCCGAACATGTTGGCGAGTGGCACCATTGCCTCGACCGCCTGGGCATTGCCGCGCGTGTCGGTGCCCTGGATTTGGCCGCGGCGGCTGTTCATGTCGCCAATGACATCGCCCAGATAATCTTCCGGGGTGACGACTTCGACCTTCATGATCGGCTCGAGTAATTTGATCCCGGCCTTCTGCGCCACTTCGCGCATTGCCCCGCGAGCAGCGATTTCAAACGCCAGCGCCGAAGAGTCGACGTCGTGATAAGCACCGTCATAGAGCAGCACTTCGAAGTCGATGATCGGGAAGCCGATCAGCGAACCCGATTCCGCGGTTTCACGGAAGCCCTTCTCGATCGCGGGGATATATTCCTTGGGAATATTACCGCCCTTGATCTCGTCCTTGAAGACGAAGCCTGTACCGCGCTCGCCCGGCACAACCTTGACCTTGACGCGGCCGAACTGACCGGTCCCGCCCGACTGCTTCTTGTGGGTGTAGTCGACGTCCACTGCCTTCGCGAGGTATTCGCGGTAAGCCACCTGCGGCGCGCCGACGTTGGCCTCGACCTTGAATTCGCGGCGCATCCGATCGACGATGATGTCGAGGTGAAGCTCGCCCATCCCCTTGATGATTGTCTGGCCCGATTCGTGATCTGTGGACACACGGAAGCTGGGATCTTCAGCTGACAGGCGATTGAGCGCGATGCCCATCTTTTCCTGGTCGGCCTTGGTCTTGGGTTCCACCGACAGCTCGATCACCGGCTCGGGGAATTCCATCCGTTCGAGCACGATCGGGTACCGTTCCGAGCACAACGTGTCGCCCGTGGTGGTTTCCTTCATGCCCGCCAGCGCGATGATGTCGCCAGCGAATGCCTCGTCAACGTCCTTGCGGTCGTTGGCGTGCATTTCGAGCATGCGCCCGACCTTTTCCTTCTTGTCCTTGACCGAGTTGAGATAGGTGCCCTTGGTCAGCGTCCCCGAATAGATCCGGATGAAGGTCAAGGAGCCGACGAAAGGATCGTTCATGACCTTGAAGGCGAGCGCGCTGAACGGCGCTTCGTCGGTCGGTGGACGGCTGTCCTTCTCGTCGCTGTCCATCTTGAGACCCTGCACGTCGGCAATGTCGAGCGGCGAAGGCAGGTAATCGACCACGGCATCGAGCAGCGGCTGGACACCCTTGTTCTTGAATGCCGAGCCGCAGCACACCGGCACAAACACCTGCGCCAGCGTACCCTTGCGGATGCACGCCTTGAGCGTGGCGACATCGGGTTCCGTGCCGTCGAGGTAGGCTTCCATCGCGTCGTCGTCCTGGTCGATCACCAGTTCGATCAGTTCCATGCGATACTTGGCCGCTTCCTCGACGAGATTGGCGGGAATCTCTTCGTAGAAAAATTCGGCGCCAAGCGCCTCGTCTTTCCAGATGATCGCGCGGTTCTCGACCAGATCGACCAGACCGCGCAGGTCGGCTTCGAGACCGATCGGAATGTACAGCACGGCCGGCTTGGCACCGAGGCGGTCGATGATCGACTGCACGCAGTACTTGAAGTTGGCGCCGGTGCGGTCGAGCTTGTTGATGAAGCACATCCGCGGGACACCGTACTTGTCGGCCTGGCGCCAGACGGTTTCGGACTGCGGCTCAACCCCGGCAACGCCGTCGAAGCACGCCACCGCACCGTCGAGCACGCGCAAGCTGCGTTCGACTTCGATGGTGAAGTCGACGTGCCCGGGGGTGTCGATGATGTTGATCCGGTGATCGTTCCAGAAGCAGGTCGTCGCGGCGGAAGTGATTGTAATCCCACGCTCTTGTTCCTGCTCCATCCAATCCATCGTCGCGGCGCCGTCATGGACTTCGCCGATCTTGTAGGATTTGCCGGTGTAGAACAGGATGCGTTCGGTGGTCGTGGTCTTGCCGGCGTCGATGTGCGCCATGATCCCGATGTTGCGATACATGCTCAGCGGATGGCTGCGTGCCATGTCGGATTCCTTAGAAGGGTGCAGGTGAGGAGCCCGAAGGCTGCCCCGCCCATATGGTTACGAATGTTACCGTTTGAAGGCCGACCCGAAGAAACTGGCCGCCCGCAAAACCTTACCAGCGATAGTGCGAGAACGCGCGGTTGGCGTCGGCCATACGGTGAGTGTCTTCGCGCTTCTTGACTGCGTTGCCGCGGTTGTTGGCCGCATCGAGCAGCTCGGCTGACAGCCGCGCCGACATCGTCGTTTCCGAACGGTTGCGCGCCGCCGTGATCAGCCAGCGGATCGCCAAAGCCTGAGCGCGTTCGGGGCGAACCTCGACCGGCACCTGGTAGGTGGCACCACCGACGCGGCGCGAACGCACTTCGATCTGCGGCTTCACGTTGTTCAACGCATCGTGGAACAGCTGGATCGGATCGCTTTTCGCCCGGGTTTCCATGGTTCCCATGGCGCCATAGACGATGCTTTCCGCGACCGACTTCTTGCCGTCCATCATGAGGTTGTTCATGAACTTGGACAGAATCTGATCCTTGAACTTGGGATCGGGCAGGATTTCCCGCTTTTCGGGACGACGACGACGTGACATCGGATGAATTCCTTATTTTGCTCCCTGCTCGTCATCCCGGCGAAGGCCGGGACCCAGTCCGAACAAGGAAACTCAAACCAGCGTGTGCGCCCGGACCGTCTGGGCCCCGGCCTGCGCCGGGGTGACGGGCTGGCTGCAACCCGCGCTTACTTGGGCCGCTTGGCGCCGTACTTCGAACGGCTCTGCTTGCGGTCCTTGACCCCCTGCGTATCGAGCACGCCGCGCAGCACGTGATAACGCACGCCGGGAAGATCGCGGACACGCCCGCCGCGGATCAGCACAACGCTGTGTTCCTGCAGGTTGTGGCCTTCGCCCGGGATGTACGAAATGACTTCGCGCTGGTTGGTCAGGCGGATTTTCGCGACCTTGCGCAAAGCCGAGTTCGGCTTCTTCGGGGTGGTCGTGTAAACGCGGGTGCAAACGCCGCGCTTCTGCGGGTTCTTTTCCATCGCCGGGACCTTGGACTTGGTCTTCTGCGGCTCGCGGCCCTTGCGGACCAGCTGGTTGATAGTAGGCATGAAGGTCACTTCACCTTAATTGAGGCCAATGGCGCAGCGGTGAAGGATCAGCGGAAAGCCGCGAGGTGGGACGGTGGGGCGATCCGCCACCACGTCATCCCGGCGAAGGCCGGGACCCAGCTCATCAGGAAATGTCCCGAAAGGCCAGCACATCACGAACCGAAAACACTCCACCCCGCCGCCAGCGGCCGGGTTACTTTGACGGATTGTGCCTGGGTTAGACCCCTGCCCGCACCGCCAATGTTCAGTTCAAAGTTTCCCGAAGAGACCGTCGCCCCTCCGGGAAGTGGCCGCCGTTAGGGGGATTCGGGGGGGAGGTCAAGCGTAGCGAGCAAAATCGCTGCACCGGCACCCGGCCGGTATGCGATGCCAGTTACTACGCCAAGGCGCGCAAACAATCCGCGCGCAATTCAGGCAAGCTTTCCCGGACCGTCAGCCAGATTGTCCGCAAATCGACATTATCAGGCTCAGAAGACACGCAGCCGGTCCCGATCGATCTCGCTCTGCATCCGGGCGTTGCGCGCCGGTTCTATCAGCAGATCGACTTTCGCATCGAGCATTTGTGAAAGCCGCTCGGAAATTGCCGCAAACCGGAACAGGTCGATCCGCGCACCCTCGTCCAGCGTAACGGCAAGATCGATATCCGATGCCGCGGTCGCATCGCCGCGCGCGGTCGAACCGAATAGCGACAGCTGCTTGAGACCGAGCGCCTGAAGGCCGGTCTTGTTGCGGTTTAACCTTTGGATGACGACTTGGCTGTCCATTGCTGAAGTGTGCCGGTGGCGGGGATGCGCGTCAACCACCGTGCGGAAGGGCGCCTCGCTGGGGTTCTCGCTGGTGTGTTTCACGCTGATGCTGCTCGACTTGGCCAGTCCCCGCCGGTTAGGGGCGCATAATGACCACCATCCGCTTTGGCATCGTCGGCTTCGATCTCGACGGCACCCTGCTCGATACCTCGGGCGATCTGGGTGCCGCTGTCAACCACGCGCTGGCGCTGGCGGGCCGCGAGCCAGTCCCGCCCGCCGCCGTTTCCGGATTGATCGGCGGCGGCGCAAAGTCGATGCTCGAGCGGGCACTGGCCCTAACCGGCGGTGCCGACGGCATCGACCAGGACGCGCTGTTCGCCCAATTGCTCGCCTATTACGAAGCCAACATCGCGGTCCACACGGCATTATATCCCGGCGCGGAAGCGATGCTCGATGCGCTGGCCGAGCGCGGCATCAAGCTGGCGGTGGTGACAAACAAGCGCGAGGCAATGGCGCGCAAGCTGTTCGACACGCTCGGCCTGACCGAGCGCTTTGCCTGCATCATCGGCGCCGGCCGCTACCCGCTCAAGCCCGCACCCGATACGCTCCATGCCATGGTCGCCGAGCTCGGCGGCGGCGCGGCAGCCTTCGTCGGCGACACCACCTACGACACCCGCGCCGCGCGCGCGGCGGGGCTGCCCTCGGTCGCGGTCAGCTTCGGGTTTTGTGATGCTGCGCCGGGGGAGTTGGGGGCGGATGTTGTGATCGGGCATTTTGATGAGTTGGTGCCGACTTTGGCACGGCTGTAGGAGGTTCGGCACCCTCACTATTTTGTTCCACCTGCCGCTGATCCTCAGCGACGATTATTGTCCGACTCAAAATCCGGGTTAGTTTGACGGACCACGCTAGCGAAAAGAACACATCGAGAACACTCGGCAACCGGCTCTGCCTCGGAAGTGGAGTCCGCAAGAGCGTGCGTCGAGCCCATCAGCAAGATTTTAAGTATCGAAGCCTCCGCCACAAAACCAATCATTGTTACCGGCGGCATAGTAGTACGCGCGTTGCCAACTGTTGCGTCGAATAAGCGCGAAACTTCCTGCCGTTTCGAGAAGTTGCTCGCGGACTCCAGCAGATCCTGACCGAACAAATAGTCTAGCTAACAATGCACGCGTGCTTCCAACTAATGCAGCTGTCTCCGCTGCATACAATGAAGCAAGCCGGAGTAGACGAAACTGCCGTTGAATTCGATTCACAGTCACGGCGTGAGTAGCAGCTGGGCAATCTACAACGAAGGTGATCTGAGCGGGTGCGCCTGGCACAATCTCGCACCTCAACCAATCGAAGCTTTCACAACTTTCACTATACGGATCGAAAAACTTCGATTCTAAATCGGCTCCCCACTGATTGCCCATGAGCTGATTGCACCGTGAGCAACAGGGAACAAGATTAGCTGGCGCTATCGCCAAAGTTCCGAAAGCATCCTTTGGCAGGGTGTGATCAAGTGAGTGCACATCACGCTGACCGCAAAAAGGGCATCTGCCAAATGGCGCCCTTGACACTATGTGATCATAATGGCGACGAGCCGCACTAGGGTCCTTAGCCATCCGAGCATTATACGTCGTGACTAGCTCTTGTGCGGGTACGCTCGCATAAATGTTACTATCGCAAACGAATGTCCCAGCCGGTTGATGCATCTGAAATTGCTTCAACTTCTGCTCTTCGGCCTCCAGTGCACCCGTCACAGCTTGGAACCTCTGTCGAAGTTCAGCATCACGGATCGACGGTATGACACTCTTAAGAACATCCCCTACATCGATGTCGGGATAATCAATTGTCCACACGCTTATGCAGCCCTGTCAGCCTCAGGCAAGGTCTTGGCGACGATTCGACCCTCCTGACCCAAGCGGCCGTCTAAGGCAACCAAAATCTCATCATATGATTTGCCTGCTTCTATCATGGAGGAAATGACTGAATAAAATCCAGACTCACTAACTTCAAGTCCGAATACTTCGTGGGTCAGTATACCAACATTTTCTCCGTATGACTCGATTTCGGGACGTTCTACTACCGTCGTCAATCCTGCCCTTCGAATCTTCCAAACACAGCTTTTTGGAATTTCTTGCAGAATCACTGGCGAATGTGTTGCTACTACAGCGACTGCGTTCCTACTGATCAACAAATCGGAAAGTGAACGTATAAAACTCGACAACAATGGAGGATGAAGATGCGCCTCCGATTCATCAAGTAATACGAGAGTCTTTTCCGAAACGGTTTCGACCAAGCGTGTAATTGTCAATAAAACAATTTTGTGCCCGGAACTTAATTCACCAAAAATTCGACGTGCCTCTTTTTTCGCGACGTCATATGCACTTTCCAC
>JANYGC010000088.1 GCA_025359425.1 Sphingomonadaceae bacterium | reverse complement strand
GTCGAGACG
Organism: Sphingomonadaceae bacterium; assembly: GCA_025359425.1. Classification (GTDB taxonomy): domain Bacteria; phylum Pseudomonadota; class Alphaproteobacteria; order Sphingomonadales; family Sphingomonadaceae; genus Novosphingobium. The sequence continues at coordinate 20,964 of JANYGC010000088.1, read as the reverse complement.
CTGTGCGCGGTGTCTCGACTTCGCTCGACCCGAACAGAGGTGGGCTGAGGGTTTCAGAAACTGTCCTTCGCCGCCCGCAGCGCCGCAAAGGTCGCCACCGCATCGCCGCCGCCCCAGCGTGCGGCCAGCACCGGATCGTCGGCGCGCAGGAAGGGGTTGGTGGCGAGCTCGCGGGAGAGGATCGTCGGCACGGTCGGCATGCCTTGCTCGCGCAGTTTGGCGATCTGTGCCGCATAGACCTGCAACTCGGCGTTGTCGGGATCGGCATGCAATGCAAACCGCGCGTTCGAGGCGGTGTATTCGTGGGCGCAGTACAGCAGCGTGCAGGGCGGCAGGGCCTTGATCCGGCTGAGGCTGGCCCAGAACTGGTCGGGCTGGCCCTCGAACATCCGGCCGCAGCCGAGCGCAAATACTGCATCGCCGACGAAGGCCAGTTCGGCCTCGGGCAAGTGGTAGGCGATGTGGCCGTTGGTATGGCCCGAGACGTCGATCACCTGCGCGGTGAAATCGCCCAGCATGACGGCAGCGCCTGCCACCACCACGCGGTCGGGCGCGGTGCCGAGTTTCTCGACCTCAGCCGGACCGGTGACCGTGCAGCCTGTGGCGGCCCTGATCGCCGCGTTGCCCCCGGCGTGATCGGGATGCCAGTGGGTGTTCCAGATCTGGGTGATCTGCCAGCCTTTGGCCTTGGCCTCACGCAAGTAGGCATCGGCATCGGGAGTATCGATGCAGGTGGTTTCTTCGCTGTCGGGATCGTGCAGCAGGTAGCCATAATTGTCGGACAGGCAGGGGAATTGGTGAATTTCGAGCATAGTCATTGGACCTCATCAGCTCGGACGCTAGTGGCCAACTTAGGCAGATTGAATATGGACGCTATGCCGAAAATGGCAGGAGCCACGTCACGTGTGCCATTTTGCACATATCGGTAAAACAGGATTCCCAGAAATGTAACAACTGCCAAGAAAAGCAGCAGTTTGTCCGCGTTGTTGTACGCAGTTATCTTGCTTCCAAGATCTACGTCCGACCAATTTTGGACAATCGTGAAGAGCATTACTGCGCCACTGATCAAGCCAATTGTAGTGAAAAAAGGCTCCGGAGTTAGCCAAGTGGCCCAGCTTCCAGCAAGAAGCGCCCATCCAATTGCCAAACGATTTTCTGCGAATCTTTGCGAGATCGACATCTACACTCTCCTGCCAGCACCATACCCGCTTTGCCCCAAAGCAAAAGCCCGCCCGGATCGCTCCGCACGGGCTTATGCTATTTGTAAGCCCCTCCCCGTTGGGGAGGGGTTGGGGTGGGGGTTCCACGCCAGTGTCGAACCCCCACCCCACTGCGACTAGGCAGCAAGCTGCCAAGTCTCGTTGCCCCTCCCCTAAAGGGTAGGGGTGATCCAATCAGTCCTTCTTGGCCTTCAGCGCGGCGCCGAGGATGTCGCCGAGCGAAGCGCCGGCATCCGAGGAACCGTACTGTTCGACGGCTTCCTTCTCTTCATGGAGCTGACGCGCCTTGACCGAGAAGTTGGGCTTTTTCGAACGATCGAACCCGGTGACCATCGCGTCGAGCTTCTGGCCGACCTGGAAGCGGTCGGGGCGTTGCTCGTCGCGGTCGCGGCCAAGGTCGCTGCGCTTGATGAAGCCGGTGGCGCCATCGTCGCCGGCCTGCACTTCGAGCCCGCCATCGCGCACTTCGAGGATGGTCACGGTGACCACGTCGTTCTTCTTGAGCCCGCTGGCAGCCGAAGCGGTATCGCTGCCGCCAACTGCCGGTGCGCCCTTTTCAAGCTGCTTCATGCCCAGCGAGATGCGCTCCTTCTCGACATCGACGTCGAGCACGATCGCGGAGACTTCTTCGCCCTTGCGGTGCAGCGCCAGCGCGTCCTCGCCCGAGATGCCCCAGGCGATGTCCGACATGTGGACCATGCCGTCGACGTCGCCGTCGAGCCCGATAAACAGGCCGAACTCGGTCGCGTTCTTGACTTCGCCCATGACGGTCGAACCGACCGGGTGCTTGTCGGCAAACTGTTCCCACGGGTTCTGCGCAGCCTGCTTGAGGCCAAGCGAAATGCGGCGCTTGTCGCTGTCGACCTCGAGCACGATGACATCGACTTCCTGCGAAGTCGAAACGATCTTGCCGGGGTGGACGTTCTTCTTGGTCCAGCTCATTTCCGAAACGTGGACCAGACCTTCGATGCCCGATTCCAGTTCAACGAAAGCGCCGTATTCGGTGATGTTGGTCACCACCCCGTGCAGCTTCGCGCCGACCGGATACTTGGCAGCGACGCCTTCCCACGGATCCGATTCCAGCTGCTTCATGCCGAGGCTGATGCGCTGGGTTTCCTGGTTGATGCGGATGATCTGCACCTTGACCGTGTCACCGATATTGATGACTTCGTTGGGGTGGTTGACCCGCTTGTAGCTCATGTCGGTGACGTGGAGCAGGCCGTCGATGCCGCCCAGATCAACGAACGCACCGTAATCGGTGATGTTCTTGACCACACCATCGATGATCTGGCCTTCGGCGAGACCCGAGATGAGCCCCGAACGCTGTTCGGCGCGGGTTTCTTCGAGCACGGCGCGGCGCGAAACCACGATGTTGCCGCGGCGGCGATCCATCTTGAGGATCTGGAACGGCTGCGGGATATCCATCAGCGGCTGGACGTCGCGGACCGGGCGAATATCGACCTGGCTGCCGGGCAGGAAGGCCACCGCGCCGTCGAGGTCGACGGTGAAGCCGCCCTTGACCCGGCCGAAGATCACGCCGTCGACGCGCTTGCCTTCGCCAAATTCGCTTTCCAGCTTGTCCCACGCGGCTTCGCGGCGGGCGCGATCGCGGCTGAGCATCGCTTCGCCGTCGGCGTTCTCGACGCGGTCGACATAGACTTCGACTTCGTCGCCCACAGAAAGCCCGTGCGGCTGGCCGGGCATTGCGAATTCACGCAGCGCCACGCGGCCTTCGCTCTTGAGGCCGACGTCGATGACGGCCTTGTCGTTTTCAATTGCGGTAATGGTGCCTTTGACGACACGGCCTTCAAAGCCGCCATCCGCGGCACCGCCGAGGGATTCGTCAAGCAGCGCGGCAAAATCGTCGCGCGTCGGGTTAGCCGATGAGGCCATGGATGAGTTTCCTCAGATTATCGTATGTTACCGGCCAGGCGGTTTTTCCGCCGGTCTTTCTCCGAGTCTGGCGGAATTGCCAGGCCCGGGCCAAAAGTAGCCGAACTGCCACAAGGGCCGGATGCCGATGCAGCGTCTTCCAGCGCCGAAGCTCTGTTGGACCGGGCGCGCTTAGGCTCGGGGCTCGCCAAAAGCAAGAAATTATGGGCGCTCGCAAAGGCGCAAAGGCGCGGAGAAGGTTGCCCAGCGCCGAAGTCGCCCAAATCAATTAACGCGGTTGGCAATCGCATCGCCGGATTGAGCAGGGGGGCTTCGCCCCAAACGCAACACCTTCGCGCCCTTGCGAGCGAAAAAGTCAGGCCAACAGCATTTCGACCGCCCGGATCGCCTCGGCAATCGCCTCATCGCGCCCCGCGGCGGAGGTATCCAGCACCAGCGCATCGGGCGCGGCGATCAGCGGTGCTGCGGCTCGGCTGCTGTCGCGGGCATCGCGGGCTTCCAGATCGGCGGCGATATCGACCAGGCTGACCTCGCGCCCGGCCGCGCGCATTTCGTCAAAGCGCCGCTGGGCGCGCGCCGGGACGCTGGCGGTGACAAACAGCTTCACCTCGGCCTCGGGCGCGATCACCGTGCCGATATCGCGCCCGTCGAGCACCGCGCCGCCGGGCTGGGTGGCGAAGGCGCGTTGCAGATCATAGAGCGCCGCGCGGACTTCGGGATGGACCGAAACCCGGCTGGCGAGCCCGCCGGTGGCTTCGCTACGCAGTTCGGGATCGGCAATCAGGCGATCGGGGAAGTCGCAGGCGGCGAGGGCATCGGCGGGATTGTCCGGATTGCCGCCGTTGATTGCGCACTGCAATCCCACCGCGCGGTAGAGCAGCCCGGTGTCGAGATGCGGCAGGCCGAAGTGCGCGGCAAGCGCCTTGGCAATAGTGCCTTTGCCCGAGGCTGTGGGGCCATCGACCGCGATGATCATGGCGCAGTCTTTCGCCGCGCGATCATCGCCTTGATCAGACCGAGCAGCGCGATCGCGGCCCACGCCACCTCAAGCACGAATGCCGCCAGATTGAAATGCACCGCCAGCGATGTCAGCAGCAGCACCGCGCCCAGCAGATTAACCGCATTGAACAACAGCTTGTTCAATTGCTTCGCCTGATTGGCATAAGCAAACGCGCCGATGAACAGCACGCTGCCGAGCAGGCCGAGCAGGCCGACCAGGTTGGCCCAGTCAAGTGTCATGAGGCCAGCCCATCGAGTAGCGCCTCGAACATCGGGAAACTCGTCGCAATCGGGCGGGTGTCGTCGACTTCCACCCCATCCCGGCTCGCCAGCCCCGCCACCGCCATGCTCATCGCGATGCGGTGATCGAGGTGGGTTTGGGTAGCGGTGTTGGCGCTGCCGCGCAGTAGCTCGCCGCCAGTGCCTTCGATGGTCAGGCCGTCCGCCTGCTCGGTCACTCGCCCGCCTGCGCCGGTCAGCGCGGCGGCCATCGCGGACAGGCGGTCGCTTTCCTTGACCCTCAGCTCGTCGAGGCCGGTGGTAACGGTAGTGCCCTGCGCCAATGCGGCGGCGACGAACAGCACCGGGAATTCGTCGATCATGCTCGGCGCGAGCGCGGGATCAACCTCGATCCCGGTGAGCGCCGAATGCTTGACCAGCAGGTCGGCCACCGGCTCGCCGCCGACCTCGCGCTGGTTCAGCTCGTCGATCGATCCGCCCATCTGGCGCAGCACGGTGACGATCCCGGCGCGGGTCGGGTTGAGCCCGACGTTCTGGATCAGCAGCTCGCTGCCCGGCACCACCAGCGCGGCGACAATGAAGAACGCTGCCGAAGACGGATCGCCGGGGACTTCGATGGTCTGCGGCTTGAGTTCGGCCTCGCCGGCGATCCGGATCACGCGTTCGCCATCCACGATTTCAACGCTCAGGTCCGCGCCGAACCCGCGCAGCATCCGTTCGGAATGGTCGCGGGTCGGGACCGGCTCGATCACCGTGGTGATCCCGGCGGTGTTGAGGCCCGCGAGCAGGATGGCGCTCTTCACTTGGGCCGAGGCCACCGGCAGGCGGTAAGTGATCGGCACCGCCGGCCAGGCGCCGCGCAGGGTCAGCGGCAAGCGCCCGCCCTCGCTCGCCTCGAACGCCGCGCCCATCTGGCTGAGCGGTTCGATCACCCGGCCCATCGGGCGGCCCGACAGGCTGGCATCGCCGGTGAACCGCGCGGTGATTGCATGGCTCGCAATCAGCCCCATCAGCAGCCGGGTCGAGGTGCCCGAATTGCCCATCTCGAGCGGTGCTTGCGGCTGGAGCAGCGCGCCAACGCCGACGCCGTGAACCGACCATTCGCCTTCGCCCAGCCGCTCAACCGAAGCCCCCATCGCGCGCATCGCAGCTGCAGTGGCGAGCACGTCCTCGCCCTCAAGCAGGCCCGAGACCCGCGTTTCGCCCACTGCCAGCGCGCCGAGCATGATCGAGCGGTGGCTGATCGACTTGTCGCCCGGCACGCGGATTGTCCCGCGCAGCGGTCCGCTTGGCAGGAACCGGCGCGGGCGGGGAAGGGCAGCACTATTGTCCACGCGCGCGCTTTGACAGCGGGCGCGGGCTATGGCAAGGCGCGCCCCGCGCTGGGACTGGCGCATTTGCCTCCCAATCCGTAGTTAGCTTTTTTCGCCGCCTTGAGTAGCAGCGCGGCGCATGTGAGGAATTTTATGGTCAAGCCTGAATGGGGCGCCAAGCATGGCTGCCCGAAATGCGGCACCCGCTTTTACGATCTGGGCAAGGACGACCCGATCACCTGCATCGAATGCGGCTATGCCTGGCAGGCCGATCCGGTGCTCAAATCGAAGCAGCCGATCCCTTATGAGCAGATTCAGAAGGAGAAGGTGGCAGAGGTCGCCGATACCGATCTGGCCGAACAGGACCTCGAAGGCGTCGATGACGACGAGGACTCGCCCGACAACGACGTCGATCTGGGCGGCGATGACGATCTGGGCGTGGGCATTGACGGCGATGGCGACACTGCCGAAACCTGATTAACCCGGCCCATTATGGGCTTGCCAAGCTGGGGGGCCGCAACTAAGTGGCGGCCTCTCGTGCTTGGCGCGGGGACTGGCGGATCTCCCAAGGTCTGCTTGATACGAATGGTACGGGGCCTTAGCTCAGCTGGGAGAGCGCCTGCATGGCATGCAGGAGGTCAGCGGTTCGATCCCGCTAGGCTCCACCACCGCCGATATGGTCATATTTGGACCGTGCCGGGCTGCAAACGGAAGTCTTCTGCGCTTCCGGTGCTCACGTACTGAAGTACGCTGCGCTCCGGTTCTCGAAGCCCTCCATTTTCGCCTCGGCCTGATCCAAATCTGCCCACATCGGGAAGAAGCGAGTACCTGATTTCCACGCTGGCTGACGAGGTTTCGTCCGCCGGCGTTTTTCGCGTTAGGCCAATTCGGGTCGGCGTGAGCGGAGTAAAACGCGCGATGTTCGACACGCTGTCCGACCGGCTCGGCACAGTCTTTGACCGGCTCAAGGGGCGCGGTGCGCTCGGCGAGCAGGACGTGCGCGAGGCCATGCGCGAAGTGCGGATCGCGCTGCTCGAAGCCGACGTTGCGTTGCCGGTGGTGCGCCGGTTCATCGATGCGGTGACCGAGCAGGCGATCGGCCAGTCGGTGCTGCGTTCGGTCACGCCGGGGCAGCAGGTCGTCAAGATCGTCAACGACGCGATTGTTGAGATGCTGGGCGGGGATGAGATCGCCGAGCTCGATCTGAACGCCGCCCCCCCGGTGGTGATCATGATGGTCGGGCTGCAAGGCTCGGGCAAGACCACCACCACCGCCAAGCTTGCCAAGCTGCTCAAGGAACAGCAGGGCAAGAAGGTGCTGATGGCGTCACTCGACGTCAATCGTCCCGCCGCGCAGGAACAGTTGAAAGTGCTTGGCGAGCAGGTCGATGTCGCGACCCTGCCGATTATCGTGGGCCAGCAGCCGACCGAGATCGCCACCCGCGCGCTGCAGTCGGCCAAGCTCCAGGCAGTCGATGTGCTGTTGCTCGATACCGCGGGGCGTTTGCACGTCGATCAGCAATTGATGGACGAGATGCAGGCGGTTGCCGGGATTTCTACCCCGCGCGAAGTGCTGCTGGTGGTCGATGCGCTGACCGGGCAGGATGCGGTCAACGTCGCGCAGTCGTTCACGAGCCAGGTCCCGCTGACCGGCGTAGTGCTGACCCGGATGGATGGCGATGCGCGCGGCGGCGCGGCGCTGTCGATGCGGGCGGTCACCGGCAAGCCGATCAAATTTGCCGGCACCGGTGAAAAGCTCGACGCGATCGAGGCGTTCAATCCGGGGCGGGTGGCTGGGCGCATTCTCGGCATGGGCGATATTGTCTCGATCGTCGAGAAAGCCGCGCAGGCGATTGACGAGAACGAGGCAGAACGCATGGCCGCGCGGATGGCCAAGGGTCAGTTCGACATGAACGATCTGGCCGGGCAGTTCCGCAACATGCGCAAGATGGGCGGGATCGGTGCGCTCGCCGGGATGATTCCAGGCATGAAGAAGGCCAAGGCGGCGATGCAATCGAGCGGGATGGACGACAAGGTCCTGGTCCACCTCGAAGCGCTGATCGGTTCGATGACCCCGAAGGAACGCACGCGGCCCGAACTGCTTAATGCCAAACGCAAGATCCGCGTCGCCAAGGGTGCGGGGCTGCAAGTTCAGGACGTCAACAAGCTGCTCAAGATGCACCAGGAAATGGCCACCGCAATGAAGCGGCTCAAGAAGATGGGCGGGCTCAAGGGCCTGGCTGGCATGTTCGGTGGCGGCGGTGGTGGCATGGGCGGGGGCGGTCTGCCCGGCCTCGGCGGCGGAATGGGCGCCAATATGGGTGGGCGCGCGCTGCCCTCCAACATCAACGATTTACTCAAGAAATAACCAATTCAAACTTTAACTGAATTCTCTGAAAGGTAATCCAAATGTCTGTAGCTCTTCGACTTTCACGTGGCGGCTCCAAGAAGCGCCCGTATTATAAGGTGGTTGTCTCGAACAGCCGCAGTCCGCGTGACGGCAAGTATCTCGAGCAGGTCGGCACCTATAACCCGCTGCTCGCCAAGGACGACGAAAACCGCGTCCGCCTGATCGAAGACCGCATCAAGTATTGGCTTGGCGTCGGCGCCCAGCCGACCGACCGCGTCGCGCGCATGCTCGACAAGGCCGGGATCAAGGAACGCGCTGCGACCAACAATCCGAACAAGGCCGAGCCGGGCAAGAAAGCCACGGACCGGGTCAAGGACAAGGCCGGCAAGGCCGTTGCCGCTGCTGAAGCCGCCGAAGCCGCCAAGGCCGCCGCTGCCGAAGCCGCCGAAGCTGCTGCCAATGCTCCAGCCGAAGAAGCCCCTGAAGTTGTTGCCGAAGCGCCCGCCGAAGCTCCGACCGAAGATGCCCCGGTTGAGGCCGCTGCGGCCAACGCTGGCGAAGAACCGGCTACCCCGGAAGTCCCAGCTGAAGTGCCTGCCGAAGCGCCTGCTGAAGACGCTCCGATCGAAGCTCCCATGGAAGAGCCAGCTGAAGCCCCGGCAGTCGAAGAACCAGCTGAAGTGCCCGCCGAAGCGCCTGCGGCTGATCCGGTCGAAGCACCGGTTGTCAACGAATCGGTCGAAGGAACACCGGCTTCCCCCGATGCTGAAGCTGGTGACAGCGTCGAAGGCGTAGCGGGCGAAAGCGCGCAGAAGCCGGCTGAGGGCTGACCTTGACTGTCGACCGCCCCGTTACGCTGGCCGCCATTATCGGCGCGCACGGCATTGCGGGAGAGGTCCGGCTGAAACTGTTTGGTGAAGGCGTGGCGGGGCTCAAGCCCTTCCGCGCCTTCAACGACGGCAAGCTGGTGGTCGAAAAATTGCGCGATGACGGCAAGGGCGGCGCGGTCGCCCGCTTCGCCGGGGTGTCGGATCGCAACGGGGCCGAGGCCTTGCGCGGCACCGCGCTGACTGTCCCGCGCGATGCGTTGCCCGCGCTTGGCGAAGGCGAATATTATTACGCCGACCTGCTCGGGCTGCCGGCAGTATCCACCGACGGCGACGACCTCGGCTTCTGCGTGGGCGTCGAGAACTTCGGCGCGGGCGACGTGATCGAGATCGAACGCTCCGACAAGAAGCGCTTCATGGTGCCGATGCACGCCGAAGCGGTGCCCGAATGGGGCGACAAGCTGGTGATTACGGCAAGCTTCGTGCTCGACTAAGCCGACAGCAGCTTTTCGAGTTCGCTCGCAAACCGCTTCAAATCGAAATTCTGCGGATCGTCGTGCGCGTCGGGGATGCCATCGTCGACGGTCGAATGAAACGCCGGGATCAGCCAGCGCCCGGCGCGGGCGCTGGCATAGACGTAAAGCGCGGCAAGCATGCGGTACTGCGCCGGGGAGAAGCCGGGCTTGGGCCCGTAAGTCTGCCCGCGATTGGTCGCCCCGGGCAGGAACCGGCGCGGCTGGACGGTCTCGATATGCACGAACCGCCCGCGCGCGGTGGGACCGACCACCCGGCTTTCCAGCTTGGTCGCGCGCCACGGGATGGAGAAATCGTGCGCGCCCCAGATCTGGCCCTGCCGGTTGAGGAAGATGTGGGCGACCGGCTCGGCGGCGAGGTAGCTCTCGAAGCTGTTGACCTTGGGGTCGTTGTCGAGGTGCTTGGGAAAGCGATCGGCACCATAAAACGGCGTACTGGTATCGTGGATCACGAAATAGAGCAGCGGCACCCCGGCCTCGGTCTGCGACGTCGCCAGGTCCTGATAGCCGATGGCATAAATACGGTACGGCTGGGGAAACGCCGCAATCGCCGCCGCCTCCTGCGCCTCTGAGGGCGCGCCGCCTCGCTCCATCAGCCGCTTGATAACCGGCGGCAGCGGCTGCGGTGCCTTCTTGCCCATCAGCTCCACCTTGCGCAGCAAACAGGTCGCCTGCTCGACTGGAGAACCCGCGAAAGTCAGCGTATCGCGGTCGAACTGGCACCCGCCGATCAGCTCGGCCGAGGCGGGGGCGGCGAGGAGCAATGTCAGAGCAGCAAAACGCTTCATTTGACTGGGTCCAGTTCAATGTATATATTCAATGTATATACGGAGAGTGTCATGGGCAAGGAATATACCGCGAAAAGCTTCAAGTCAGGCAATTCCGTCGCGATCCGCATTCCTGCGGCGCTCGGGATCGAACCTGAACGGGAGTGGAGTGTCGAATTCCGGGACGGCGACTTGGTGTTGCACCCGAAAGAAAAGGCCAAGCGCAAGTTCAATATCGACAAGGTGCGGGGTTGCGCAATTGGTTCAGGCTTGCAATTCATCAGGGATGAAGATCGCCTTTTCGAGGAGCGCCCCTTGTTGTGGGACGATCCGGAATGGCGCGCAAGGCATATGCCTGACGAATGAGGTACCTTCTCGACAGCAATATTCTCATCGCGCTTGGACTTGACGCGGATGAGGCAATCGTGAACCGCGCGGCGCAGTGTGACGCCGACGAAATGGTAACTTCCGCAGTCGCTTTCGCAGAAGTGGTGCATGGTTCTGAGCGCGGCAAGCCGCCACCACTCGACAGGTTGGCCATCATTGCCGAGGAAATTCCGGTCCTGCCATTCGACGAACCCGCGGCGCGTGCTTATGCTGCGATACCGTTCAAACGAGCCAGTTATGATCGGCTTATTGCCGCTCACGCGCTCTCACTTGGTCTAATTGTCGTTACTGCGAACGAGAAGCACTTCGCCGATGTGCCGGGGTTGATGGTTGAGAATTGGACGGTGTAATGAGTTCTTACGCAATCGCCATCATCATTACATTTTTCATATCCGGCATTCCTAGCGTCCTCTTTTCGAGAATGCTGGTTGCGATAGGGGCGAACCGCATTTTGGCTGTTATTGTAGGCAGTTCGATTATCCCCATCGCTTACGTGGGCGGAATGACTGGCTTCCATTTCTCCGGCCTCATGACGGTGGCATGGGTTGGACCTATTGCAGTGTTCGCTGGTGGCGTGATCGCCAGTTCACTCTATTTTGCCTCCAAGAAATGACCTTCGCCGCCACCATCCTTACCCTTTACCCCGAGATGTTCCCCGGGCCGCTGGGCGTGTCGCTCGCGGGGCGGGCGCGGGAGGAGGGGAAGTGGTCGCTTGAGGCGGTGCAGATCAGGGACTTTGCGGTGGGCAAGCACCACACGGTCGATGATACACCAGCAGGCGGCGGGGCGGGGATGGTGCTCCGCGCCGATGTACTCGGCGCGGCGATTGATTTTGCGCTGGCGCAAATCCTCCCCGGGACGGGGAGGGGGACCAGCGAAGCTGGTGGAGGGGCACAGGCCGGTGGCCCTGACCCCGCGATGTCAGGATCAACCTACGTGCCCCTCCACCATCCTGCGGATGGTCCCCCTCCCCGGCACGGGGAGGAACGCCCGATCCTCGCCATGACCCCGCGCGGCACCCCCCTCTCACAGGCCCGCGTGCGTCAGCTTTCGGCAGGCCCCGGCGTTATCGTGCTGTGCGGGCGGTTCGAGGGCTTCGACGAACGCATTTTCGCCGCGCGCGGGGTTGAGGAAGTCTCGGTCGGCGACATCGTTCTGTCGGGCGGAGAACCCGCCGCGATCATGCTGCTTGATGCTTGCATTCGGCTGCTGCCCGGCGTAATGGGCGCGGCTTCCAGTGGTATCGAGGAATCCTTTGAACAAGGATTGCTTGAATATCCGCACTATACCCGCCCGGTGGAATGGGAAGGGCGCACGATCCCCGAAGTGCTGCGATCGGGGGATCATGCGAAGATCGCAGGTTGGCGTAAAACCCAGTCCGAGATCGATACACGGTTACGCAGGCCGGATCTTTGGGAGCGTCATGAGGACGCTCGGGTCCAGTCTGCCTCTGGCGCGCGGCATGAACAGAAGGAACCGGGTTCATGAACCTGATCCAGCAGATCGAAGCCGAGGAAATTGCCAAGGCTGCGAAAGAAATTCCGGAATTCCGCCCCGGTGACACCGTCCGCGTCGGCGTGAAGGTGATCGAAGGCGAACGCAGCCGTGTCCAGAACTACGAAGGCGTGTGCATCGCGCGTTCGAACAAGGGCATCAGCTCGAACTTCACTGTCCGCAAGATGAGCTTTGGCGAAGGGGTGGAACGCGTGTTCCCGATCTACTCGCCCAACATCGACAGCATCACCGTGGTCCGCAAGGGCGTGGTGCGGCGTGCGAAGCTCTATTACCTGCGCGGCCGCACCGGCAAGCGCGCCCGCATCGCCGAGCGCCGCGATCCGCGTCCAGGCGAGTAATGCACGAGTAAGCCTCTGGCGCATCGTGCTTAAACCAGCTTATGAAGGCGTCCCGGGCAACCGGGGCGCCTTCTTCGTTTTGGGGATTACCACCTTGCAATGCGTCTGCTCACTTTGCTCCTTGCCGCGACCTGTCTTGTGCCCCTGCCAGCCCATGCCGATGCTCCGCCCGTGACTGAAGCACCGCAAGCCGCAGCCCCGCTGACCATTGAGCGCGTGTTTGCCAGCCCGAGCCTCAACGGCGCGGTGCCGCGCGGGGTCAAGCTTTCGCCCGATGGCCGCTGGCTGACCGTGCTGCGCGCGCGCGCCGACGACCGCGAACGCTATGACCTGTGGGGCTTTGACCGGAAGAGCGGCAAGTGGTCGATGCTGGTCGATTCCACGGCGCTCGGCTCGGGCCGGGAATTGTCCGAGGCAGAGAAGATGCAGCGCGAGCGCCAGCGGATTGGCGATCTCAAGGGGGTGGTGAGTTATGACTGGACCGCCGATAGCACCGCGACCCTGGTCCCGCTCGATGGCGACCTGTTCCTCGTCCGCCTCGGCGGCAAGACCGAACGGCTGACCCAGACCAGCGAGGCCGAACTCAACCCGGCGCTCAGCCCCAAGGGCGCCTATGTCTCGTTCGTGCGCGACCAAAGGTTGTGGGCGGGCAAGGTCGGCGGCGAGGCGGCACCCGTCAGCCCCGCCGAAACGTCCGACACCGTTCACTGGGGCGAGGCTGAATTTGTCGCGCAGGAGGAAATGGCGCGGACCACCGGGTACTGGTGGGCACCCGACGACAGCCGCATCGCGGTCCAGCGGTTCGACGATGCGCCGGTCGGGATCGTCACGCGCACTGCAATCGGGGCGGAGAGCACCAAGACCTTCCAGCAGCGCTACCCGGTGGCCGGGTCGCCCAATTCGCTGGTTTCGCTGTTCGTGATGAAGCCCGATGGTTCGGCGCGGGTGCAGGTCGATCTCGGTCCCGATCCCGACATCTATCTCGCCCGGGTCAACTGGGCGCCCGATGGCAAAACATTGTACGTCCAGCGACAGAACCGGGCGCAAAGCAGGCTCGACATGCTCAGCGTCGATCCGGCGACCGGTGCTGCGCGGGTGTTGTTTACCGAACAGGCCGCACCGGGCAGCTGGATCAACCTGTCCGACAGCTACCGCTTCCTCAAGGATGGCAGCCTCGTGTGGTGGTCCGAACGCGACGGGTTCGGCCATCTTTACCGCTACCGCGGCGGTGAGTGGCAGCAGCAGACCAAGGGCGACTGGGTCGTCACCGCGCTTGCTGGCGTCGATGAGAAGGCGGGCCGGCTTTATTTCACCGCGACCCGGGACGGCGTGCTCGCCCCGCAGGTCTATGCGCTCGATCTCGCGCGGCCAGGCACACCCAAGCTGCTGACCGAGCCGGGCTATGCCCACGCCGCCAGCATGGACAAAGCCGGTCAGACGCTGCTGATCAGCCGCTCATCGCCGAGCCAGCCGCCGCAGGTCTATGCCGCCGATGGTAATGGCAAGCGGATCGCCTGGGTTGAGGAAAACAAGCTCGACGCCGCGCATCCCTACACGCCCTACCTCGCCCGCCATCGCGCCCCGACTTTCGGCACGATCAAAGCCGCCGACGGCACCGAGCTGCACTGGAAGATGATCACGCCGGTGATGGAGCCGGGCAAGCGTTACCCGGTGTTTTTCCAGCACTATGGCGGCCCGCACGCCCAAACGGTCACGCGCGGCTGGGGCGGGGGCCTCGCGCAGGCGATCGTCGCGCGCGGCTTCATCTATTTCGAGATCGACAACCGCGGCAGCGCCAACCGCGGGGTCAAATTCGAATCCGCGCTCAACCGCGCAATGGGCTCGGTCGAGGTCGAGGACCAGAAGGCGGGCGCGCTGTTCCTCAAGGGGCAGCCCTACGTCGATGGCAGCCGCATCGCGACCTACGGCTGGTCGTATGGCGGCTACATGACGCTCAAGATGCTCGAGGCGGACCCCGGGCTTTACGCCGCCGGGATTGCCGGAGCGCCGGTGACCAAGTGGGAACTGTACGATACCCACTACACCGAACGCTACCTCGGCGATCCGGGCAAGGAACCGCAGGTCTATGCCGCGTCTGATGCCTTGGGCGATGCCGCCAAGATCAAGGACCCGCTGCTGCTGGTCCACGGCATGGCCGACGACAACGTGGTGTTCGAAAACAGCTCGATGCTGATCGCCAAGCTGCAGGGCGAGGCGGTGCCGTTCGAGATGATGCTCTACCCCGGCTACACCCACCGCGTCTCGGGTCCGAAGATCGGGGTGCACCTGTGGGAGACGATCTTCGCGTTCCTCGACAAGGCGATGCCCGCGAAGTGAAGCGCTACCCTTGCGCCATGGTGGCGATAAGCTAGGGCCAAGCAAACCCCACCTCCGTTCGTGTCGAGCGAAGTCGAGACACTGCGCGCGGCATCTCGACTTCGCTCGATGTGAACGGAGTTTGGGGAAATAAAACTAGGAGTTCGAAAGCATGGGTTACCGGGTAGTGGTCGTCGGCGCGACCGGGAATGTCGGGCGCGAAATGCTCACCGTGCTGGCCGAGCGCGAGTTTCCGCTCGACGAGATTGCGGCGGTCGCAAGCTCGCGCTCGACTGGCGACGAGATCCATTTCGGTGACACCGACCGGCTGCTCAAGGTCAAGAACATCGAGCATTTCGATTTCACCGGCTGGGATATCGCGCTGTTCGCTGCCGGATCGGAAGTCGCCAAGACCTATGCGCCCATCGCTGCCGCCGCGGGCTGCGTGGTGATCGACAACAGCTCGTATTGGCGGATGGATCCCGACGTGCCGCTGATCGTGCCCGAAGTGAACCCCGACGCGATCGACGGCTACAAGGCCAAGATGATTATCGCCAACCCCAACTGCTCGACCGCGCAGATGGTCGTGGCGCTGCAGCCGCTTCACGCTGCGGCGACGATCAAGCGCGTGGTGGTGGCGACGTATCAGTCGGTTTCGGGCGCGGGCAAGGACGGGATGGACGAATTGTTCCAGCAAAGCCGCGCGATCTTCGTCGGCGATCCGGTCGAAGCCTTGCGGTTCACCAAGCAGATCGCGTTCAACGTGATCCCGCACATCGACGACTTCCTCGATGATGGCTCGACCAAGGAAGAGTGGAAGATGGTGGTCGAAACCAAGAAGATCATGGGCGCGAAAATCAAGGTCAGCGCTACTTGCGTGCGGGTGCCGGTGTTCGTCGGGCATTCCGAAGCAATCAACCTTGAATTCGAGCGCGAGATTTCGGCCAAGCAGGCTCAGTCGATCCTGCGTGAAGCGCCCGGGATCATGCTGGTCGATAAGCGCGAGGACGGCGGCTACGTCACCCCGATCGAATGCGTCGGCGACAGCGCGACTTACGTCAGTCGCGTGCGCGAGGACCCGACGGTCGACAACGGCCTGTCGCTGTGGTGCGTATCTGACAACCTGCGCAAGGGTGCGGCGCTCAACGCGGTGCAGATCGCGGAACTCCTAGGGCGGCGGCATCTGAAGAAGGGGTGAGCGGTTTGGTCAACCTGCCAGCGGCGCAACGCTGGATGTTGAGTGCGATCGCACTCGGTATACCGGCCAGTGCGATCGGCTCGATTTACCCATCGAATACATGGCTTCAAATCGGCCCTGTCGCGTTGCTATTGCCGCTGGCCGTGGTCGCCTTGCAACGCTGGCCTCTGAGCAACGCAGCGGCCGGCTGTATCGCCGGCTTCGTAGTGCTGCATTTGATCGCCGCGCGGTGGTCGTACAGCTTCGTGCCATATGACGACTGGCTGAACTGGATCGGGATCGGCGAGGCCGATGCAAGCGCGGGCTTGAAACGCAACATGTTCGATCGGCTGGTCCACTTCGCCTTCGGCTTGCTGGCAATTTTGCCGTTCTGCGAAATCGCCGTGCGATATGGGAAGCTTTCCCCGCGTCAGGCGTTGACCGGCGCGCTCCTGTTCGTGCTGTCGGTCGGCGGCCTTTACGAAATCTTCGAATGGTCGCTGACCATGGCGCTGTCCCCCACCGATGCCGGTGCCTACAACGGCGAGCAGGGCGACATGTTCGACAGCCAAAAGGACATGGCCGTTGCGGCAGTTGGTGCCTTGCTGGCGCTCCCTGTCCAAATGTGGCTGTGGCGTCGTGGCTAGTCTGGTGCCGCTTCGCCGGGTCGCCGGTCGCTTCTGGCGGGCGATGGCGGCAGACCGGGCGGAGGATGTTTTCGAGCCCCCAGGACCAGGCAGCGCTGGACGCTATCATCGCCCCGGCCAGCCTGCACTCTACATCACGCTCGAAGCGGACTGGGCGGTCATCGCGATCGGGCGCTACCTGCTGGCCGACGGGATCGAACGTGCAGTGGTGCCGCTGGAACTGGACCTGGCCAAGGTGCTCGATCAGCGCGATCCAGCGGCCTGTGCGGCGCTGGCGATCGATCCGCAAGCCTCTCAAGTGTGCTGGAACGATGAACTCGCGGCTGGGCGCGAGCCACCGGCATGGCTCGCCTCCGATGCCGCGCGCGCAGCCGGGGCGGATGGAATCATCGATGTGTCGCGTGGGATCACCGGCGGCTGGCATGTCTGTTTGTTCCGATGGAACGCGGTGGGCGCGCCGCAGCTGCGCGTGGAGGGTGATCCGCAGCCTTGCCATTATTGGGCCGCGCGCGATCGCTGGCCAGCACCTGCAGGTTGGTCTCTTCCCTCGCACCTTGCCCGGCGCTAGGGTGGTAGCCGAACTGCAAGGACACCGCCCCATGCGCTATGAAGTCACCGGCATCACGGAGGTGCCGGAGTGAGTGTGACGACCGAGTTTCTGCCGGGCTTCGATGGCGCGCAGCTGGCGCTGCGCCGGCTGGGGTCCGGGCGGCCAGTCGTGCTGCTCCACGGCCTGTTCTCCAGCGCCGAGATGAACTGGATCAAATGGGGCCACGCTGCCTTGCTGGCCGATGCCGGGTTCGAAGTGCTGATGCCTGACTTGCGGGCGCACGGTGAGAGTGCCGCACCGCACGATCCGGCCGCCTATCCGCCCGACGTGCTGGCGCGCGATCTCGCGGCATTGATCGCGCAGCTTGGCTTGACCGATTACGACCTGTGCGGCTTCTCGCTCGGCGCGCGGACCAGCGTGCGCGGGGTGATCGGCGGGCTCACGCCGCGGCGGCTGGTGCTGGGCGGGATGGGGCTTGAAGGCCTCGCCGGGTGGACCGGGCGGCAGGGCTTCTTCGTTGATGCGATCGACCGGTTCGACGCGGTCAAGCACGGCGATCCGGCCTATTTGGCGGTGCAGTTCATGAAGAGCATGAAGGTTGACCGGGTTGCGGCGCGGCTTTTGCTTGGCGCGATGGCCGACACCGACCCTGCGCTGCTCGCCCAGATCACGATGCCAACGCTGGTGGTTTGCGGTAAACAAGACCGCGACAATGGCTCGCCCGACGAGCTGGTCGCAGCGCTGCCCAACGCCGAACTGGCGGTCATCCCCGGGACGCACATGAGCTGCGTGACCAAGCCCGATCTGGGCGAGGCGATCCGGGACTTCCTGTTGCGTTAGCCGCGCGGCAGGACGTGGTCCCATTCGGCCTGAGCTTTGCCGATCATTGTCTTGAGCGCCTCGGCCTGTTCGTGCCATGCATCGGCTTGGTCGCCGGTCCAGTCTGCGCCCAGCGCCGCTTCGAGCTCCTCGACCAGCATGTCGACAAATGCATCGTACTCGTCCAGCGGCAGGTCACCGTAAGCCTGGTGCGTGGCGACCAGTTCAGCGACCAGCGGCCAGACCCACGATTCGCCACCTGCCAGCCCATAGAGCAGTTGCAGCGTCTCGTCGGTCATCCGCACCGAAGTCGCCTCGGGGCAGAGGAACGCTGCGCGGCGCTCCGGAAATTCGGCGAAGAAGCGTTCGTACAGACCATGGCGCAGCTCGATCGGGCGCTCGGCCAGCAGCGTCAGCGTGTGCTCCATCGTGGCGGCTGCGCTCACCGGAATGGCGGCTCGTGGAAGGCGCGCAATTTGCGGCTGTGCAGGCGCGCTCCCTCGGCGCGGAGCAGGTTGCAAGCGGTGATCCCGATCAGCAGGTGTGAGGCAATCGCTTCCTCGTAGAACCGGTTGGCTTGGCCCGGCAGCTTGATCTCGCCGTGGAGCGGCTTGTCCGAAACGCACAGCAAGGTGCCGTATGGCACGCGGAAGCGATAGCCTTGCGCGGCAATCGTTGCGCTTTCCATGTCGATCCCGATCGCGCGGCTGAGGCTGAGGCGCTGCGAGCTGTGGGTATAGCGCAGCTCCCAATTGCGATCATCGGTGGTGGCGACAGTGCCGGTGCGCATCCGCTTTTTGAGGTTGGCGCCAACATCGCCGCTGACCATCTCAGCCGCTTGCGCGAGCGCGATCTGGACTTCGGCAATCGCCGGGATCGGGATTTCGGGGGGCAGCACGGTGTCGAGCACGTTGTCATCGCGCAGATAGGCGTGAGCGAGCACATAGTCGCCGATCCGCTGCGTATCGCGCAGGCCCCCGCAATGCCCGATCATCAGCCAGGCTTCGGGGCGGAGCACCGCGAGGTGGTCGCAGATCGTCTTGGCATTGCTAGGCCCGACCCCGATGTTGACCAGGGTGATGCCGGAATTGTCCGGGCGGATCAGGTGATAGGCCGGCATCTGGTGTCGCCGCCATGCTGTATCGGACAGCTTGCTGCGCGCGTTCTTGGTCTCTGCGGTAAGCTCGAGCCCGCCCGCGCCGGTCAGCGCGGCAAATTCGTCGCTGCCCAGCTGCATCCCCGCCCAATCGACGAATTCGTCGACGTAGCGGTGATAGTTGGTGAAC
Source organism: Sphingomonadaceae bacterium (assembly GCA_025359425.1). Lineage (GTDB taxonomy): Bacteria > Pseudomonadota > Alphaproteobacteria > Sphingomonadales > Sphingomonadaceae > Novosphingobium. The sequence goes on along the minus strand of JANYGC010000088.1, from coordinate 1,788 downwards.
AGGATGAACCGCTGGAAGTCCTCGATCCGCGTCCCGGTATAGTGCGCCAGCCGCGCGAGGCTGAAATCGGTGCGCAAGGCATCGAACAGCGATAGCGGCTGGGTGCCGTCGAGCGCCGAGATGTCCGCCCCGTCGGCCAGCTCGTCGCCGATCAGCGCCAGCTCCGTGGTCGGGAAATGCCGTGCCATCTCTTGCGGGCTGACGGTGCCAAGGCCGGAGCTGGCGTCGATCACGTAGGGGAACGGGATTTCCTGCGCGGAGCGGCCAACCTCGATTTCGATCGTATAATCTTCGCTCAATAGCCCGAGCTGTTCGGTCAGATAATCGGCGAACAACGCCGGGCGGGTGACTGTGGTCGCAAAGCTGCCGGGCTGTGCCAGTCGCCCGAAGGCGCGGGAGAAGTTGGCGCTGGTCTGTTCGCCCGCATAGTGCACGCGCACTTCGGGATAGCACCAGGCGCGGTTTTTGCGGCGATCGGCGGGGGGAAGGGTGCCATGGGCTGCAAAAGCGGCAATGTCGGCTTGCAGGGTGGCCACGGCGAGGTCGTAAACGCGGACCAATTCCGCGATGTGCTTTTCTGTCATTTCCATCGCGGGCCTATAACCACATTGGCATGACATTTCAATTGCACCCATGAAGCACCAACGAAAAGGGGGCGCCGCAGCACCCCCTGATCGGTTCGGAATGGGCCAGAAGGCTTAACCTTTGGCTTCTTCTTCCGCTGCATCGGCGTCTGCTTCGGCGGTCGGGGTTTGATCGGCACGAGCCAATTCTTCATCGGTCATTTCGCCGCCGCCGCCTTCGAAGTCAGACACAGCATCGGCTGCGGCTTCGTCTTCGAACATGGCCTTGAGCACGTCGACGCCGGCTGCCTGCTGTTCGGCTTCGTCAGGCGAACGCGCGACGTTGACCTTGACGGTCACCACCACTTCGGGGTGCAGCGTAACCTTGACCTCGGTCACGCCGATCGTCTTGATCGGGCGTTCGAGCACGACCATCGATTTGGCGATGCCCGCGCCATCGGCGTTGAGCGCATCGACGATGTCGCGCACCGAGACCGAACCATAGAGCTGGCCGGCGTTCGACGAGGCGCGGATCAGCACCACCGACTTGCCTTCGACGTTGGACGAATGCGTCTCGGCTTCGCCGCGGCGGGCTGCGTTGTCCGATTCGATCTTGCCGCGATTGGCTTCGAACACCTTCTTGTTGGCGGCATTGGCGCGCAGCGCCTTCTTGCCGGGCAACAGGTAATTGCGCGCGTAGCCGTCCTTGACCGAGACGATATCGCCGATCGTGCCAAGCTTCTCGATACGTTCGAGGAGGATGATATCCATGTCTATGCTCCCCTTACTTCACGAGGTAGGGCAAGAGGCCCAGTTGGCGGGCGCGCTTGATCGCCTGGCCCAGTTCGCGCTGCTTCTTGGCAGAAACGGCGGTGATCCGGCTCGGAACAATCTTGCCGCGTTCGGACATATAGCCCTGCAGCAGCCGCGTGTCCTTGTAATCGATCGCGGGCGCGTTCTTGGCAGAGAACGGGCAGCTTTTGCGGCGGCGGAAAAATGCGCGAGCCATGACTTAGTACTCCTCGCGTTCGCGGCGCTTGGTGCGCTCACGGTCGTTTTTGCGCATCATCACGCTGGGGCCTTCTTCGTGCGTTTCGACCTTGACGGTCATCCACCGGATCACGTCTTCGTTGATCCCGGTCTGGCGTTCGAGCTCGGCCACGACGCCCGCAGGGGCCTCGATGTTGAGCATCACGAAGTGCGCCTTGCGGTTGCGCTTGATCTT